>JAFGNQ010000103.1 GCA_016926925.1 Candidatus Aminicenantota bacterium | reverse complement strand
GGCGAACGCCCACCGGATCGAGGCGATCGTGCCGGTGAAGCAGTTGATCGCCGGACTTAAACAAGGCTATGCCTTGGCCGGCCTCGTCGGTGCGTTGAAAACGGAGGTTGCGAAAACGTCGGAGACACTAACAGCCCTTAGGGACGAATACAAAGCGACGCTGGCCGGCGTGAGCGGGAAAGTCCAGGCCGGGTTCCGTCATCTGGCGGAGGAGCAAGAGGCCAAGTACATCGATGAAAAGGCCAGGCTGCACGAAAGGCTGATGCAGATCAAGGCCGAGTACCGTGGGGTGAAAGAGCGGATCGAGGAGTTGAGCGCCGATCTCGGCATCCTTCTGAACATCCAACCATCTTTGAGCGTTATTTAGCATCCGTGGGCTCTCCTATGAGGCGAAGACTCAGCTGTCAAAGCTCCTGGAACGCGTCATGAAAGGAGAGCGCATCACCATCACCAAACACGGCGTTCCTGTGGCGGTCCTCCAGCCCCCCGACCCCGGAAAATCAGGGGATACAAAAAAAGTTATCGCCGAAATCCGCAAATATCGGGAGAAACACAACCTCAAGGGTCATACGCTTAGGGAATTGATGGAAGAGGGGCGGCGCTGAATGCAGAAGGGATGATCGGCTTTTTAATCAGGACTTCCGAATGATTCATTGACGGGAATTGACGTCTCCCGGGCATAAGGATAGAATCGGTTTGAGCATGAAGAGAAACAGAATTGATTCTAAAGAGACAGTCCGGTTACTCACAGAATTCCTTCAAAACCGTAAAGAGATTGTTTTTGCCTACCTTCATGGATCGTTTGTGGGGGAGGGTGATTTCCGCGATATCGACATCGCTGTTTTTCTGGAAAATAGCCCCGTTCCATCCGGCTGCGCGGGATCACGCCGATTGCTTCGAGATTCTCGGAGAATTGGATTTCGACGACAGGAAGGTCTATCAGATCCTCAAAGAGGATATTCGGGACATCAGAGAATATCTCGCTGTTATCAATCGTATCATCTCTTGAATGAGGAGGTCGATTTGGAGCCTCATTCTTCCATTTGCGGATCCCTCCCTCCAAATTAGATCCTTAGGCTCGAGAGTCCAGTCAGAACTCGATTCCGGCCTTTTTAAGAAGCCCGACGAATTCCGGGTCCGTACGGTATTTGTCAAAAAAGGGATCGGAAAATGTTGAACCCAGACTGATTCTGTCTTCGTCATTCATTCTGGTCAGATTTTCAAGCGTTTTCTCCCTATCTCCGAGAACAGCATAGTACAATGAGCCCCAAAATGGATGCTTAAAGAACTCCCCGGCCTCAACTCTATGTTTTTCTGCTTTCTCCCTGTTGCCAGCCGCTGCTTCGACAAACGCTTTGATACGAGGCATGCCCAAGGGAAATACATTGCCCAAATGGTCCGCCACCTTGACGGCCTCATCGTTCATCCCCTGCACAAGATAGGTAAATACAAGGTTCCATAGTGAGTTTATATGATGGGGATCTAGCTCGAGCGCTTTTTGATAGTTGATGACCGCATCGTCATAAAGCCCTTTGGAATGGCATATACTTCCTAAATAGAAATAGTTTTGCGGATTCAGGGGGTCGATCTCAAGAAGAAGGCGTATGTCAGACTCGGCTTCCTCGAGCTTCATCCTTTGAACTGAAAAAACATAATGTCCTTCGAGGACAAATGGACTCCTCGGAGAAAGCCGCAAAGCACGCTGCCAATTCTGTTCGGCGAAAGCAAGGTCATTGTCGTATTGGTAATTCAGTTCCGCAAAAACCGCATAAGCCTCTCCGATTTTGCTATCAAGGGCGAAAGCCTTGTCCAGCATTTCTTTGGATTTATGATAAGACTCTTCCTTCGATCCCAGGACAAAATTATAAAGCTGGCTATAGCATCTGGCGAGAGAGACATACGGGAGAACAAAATCCGAATCCTTTTCGATGGCCTCAAGATAAAAAGATATGGCCTTGGTGATGGCATCGGGCACCCACTGACGATTGATATAACTCCCCTTGAGAAAAAGTTCGTAGGCCTCCCTGTTATTTGTATACCGCTTCGCCAGGTTCCTCCTTTCCGCTTCGGAAAGAACCAGGTCAAGCTTTGTGACTGCTGCCGCTGTAATTTTGTCCTGGATATTGAATATCTCTTCCCGCTGATCCGTATATTGGTCCGACCAGAGAGACGTGCCGTCCTCCGCTTTGATCAATTGGACCCACACCCGAAGTGTATTGCCGACCACCTGGAGGCTTCCTGTGAGAAGCCACTCTGCATTAAGCTTTTTGCCGACCTCTTGAAGGTTTCCTTGGCCCGTGAATTGAAAAGAGGAATACTTGGCCCTAACCTGGAGCGGGCCGATGTTATTAAGGGAATTGAGGAGAGTCTCGGCAACACCATAGCATAATGCCTCCTGGTCTTTGGAAGGGGAAAGATCGGTGAAAGGGAGCACGGCGATGGAAGTTGTCGATGGAGCGGAAACAGGGCTTTCGCCGCGGCGACTCAGGAAAAGCGCAGCGACGGCGAGGATCGCAAAGAGCGCTATGGTCGCCGCGCAGAAATACATTTTCCTCATGCCCAGAATCTTGCCCTTGGCCGGACTTGCTTTTGCCCGGAGAGGTTTTAATCCTTCGGCAATTGCCTTCAGGTCGTCCCGCAGATCTCCCATACTTTGGTAGCGATTGGCCGGATTCTTGGCGAGGGCGGTGAGAACGACATTCTCGATGGCCTTGGGAATGGAGGGAAGAAGTTTTGTCAGCGGCTCCGGTTCCCGGCTGAGGATCGAATGAATGATGGATTGATCGTATTCTCCCTTGAAGGGAAGCTCTCCGGTGAGCATCTCGTAGAGGACGATGCCCAACGACCATATGTCCGTCCGGTGATCGACGCTCTGACCTTGCGCCTGTTCCGGTGACATGTAGGCCACCGTGCCCATCGTCTTTGCTTCTTTGGTGATGAGCGAGGCGCCGAAGACCTTGGCCAGGCCGAAATCCATGACCTTGGCC
>JAFGNQ010000102.1 GCA_016926925.1 Candidatus Aminicenantota bacterium | reverse complement strand
GCCTGGAAATCTTCAGCACGAGCTGTAGTTACAGATGTGGGATTAGGAGTCTCCTCCGGGATTATTCCATAGAAGGAAAGAGCCCATTCCAACGAGAGGTAGGATGGAGCTACTACTCTATTGGCGATTGCTGCGGGAGGAATTGCACGGGAACGGTAAGGTTCAGCAATCAGATACCATCCTCGCCGGATCTGCATAAGTTTTTTTGTATCAACCCAGCGTGAGAGTTGAACCCTTTGATACGCTTGAGATTCCCTGAAGACTTGAAGCATAGAGGAATGGAATAGAGGTTGATCTGCAAACTTGAAGAGAAATTCACTCCATTTCATGCAATTAACTTAGCATAAATGATAATTTATTACAATGATAAAATATACCATGGCCGGACTCGAAAATGATGGGCTATGAGATTAAAACTGAGACCAAAGTGTGACTACAATTTGTCAAGAATATAGAATAATCCGTACCTTTCCGGAGATGTCAACAGGCTCCCCTCTGATTGACCATAAGGGCCGAGGGGGGATTAATAGAATACGACAGATTTCTTCGGCAGCTCCGGCAATGAAACGTCTGCTTTTCAAAGCCCACATGATTCGTGATGAGTGGCAGAGGTAGTTCATATCGGCAATTCAGAAAAAGAAGATTGATATTTACATATAAGGAAAATTTAAATAAAGTGGCAGGTGGATGTATTTTATTGGAGGAAAGTCGATGAATAAAAAACTCGGGATCTTTTTGATGGTTTTGGCTCTTGCCGGCTGCTCTTCTGATAAACCAGCTAAGCCTAAAGCTGATCGAATTTTCATAAACGGCAAGGTATGGACCGGCAACGATGCGCAACCCACGGCTCAGGCGATGGCAATCAGCGGAGACAAAATTGTCGCAGTCGGAACAACTGCGGAAATCCGCGCGCTTGCATCTGATGAGACCGAAGTGGTCGATCTCAAAAATCGACGGGTCGTTCCCGGTTTTCAGGATTCCCACACACACTTTCTGATGGGTTCCGCTAACAAGGGGAGACAGATAGAGCTGGACGATGCGGAGACGTTGGAAGAAGTTCAGCGCCGCGTTGCTGAACACGCCGCGGCGAATCCTGACGCCGGCTGGATAATCGGAGGCGGATGGGGGTACGCCGCATTTCCCGGGAACACTGTCGATAAAAAATATCTTGATGAGGTCGTACTTGATCGTCCCGTATACCTGGAATCACGCGATGGTCACATGGGATTCGGCAATTCCAAAGCCTTGGAGTTAGCAGGAATAACCCGAGATACACAGGATCCTCCCAACGGGAGAATCATCAAAGGCAAGAATGGGGAGCCTACCGGCGAAGTTCAGGAGAGCGCCCAGAGATTGATACGGAAACTTATTCCAGAACCGACATTCGATCAGGTCTACAACGCGTTCATTCAGGCGATGGATGAAGCCGCAGCAGCCGGGATAACGGCAATGCAGGATGCGGCCACTTCCTTAGAAGATCTTTCCATTTACGAGAAAGCCGAAGCAGCCGGGAAACTGAAAATTCGATTCAGTCTGGCACCGATGATGGTACTGAAAGAGGGCCTGACTCCCGATGTTTACGATTCCAAGAAAGGGATGGATTCAGCCGCCGCACTTGCGAAGTATGCAGAGCTGCGCGACCGGTACACCGGGCCGCTGATCAGACTTGTTTCGGTAAAGGGGATTTTGGATGGAACGATCGACGCAAAAACGGCGGCAATGTTCGAACCCTACGTTGGTGGGGGCACAGGACTCCCATTCTTGAATCAAGATGAGATCGATGAAACAGTGGCACTCTACGATAAGGCAGGCTTTCAGGTTCTGATCCATGCCATCGGTGATAAAGCCATAAACATGTCATTGAATGCATTCGAACATGCACAAAAAGTGAACGGCTCGACAGATCACAGGCATCGGGTGGAACACGCGGAAATGCCGAAGTTGTCCGACGTGCCACGGTTCAAGAAACTTGGGGCTATAGCGTCGACCCAACCGATGTTTGCCAATCCCGATGCTACGGTGTTGGAAAACTTTGCAGTGCTCTTAGGACCGGAGCGGGCCCAGTATGCTGACTCATTTTCGATATATGACGATGCGGGAGTAGTACAGGTTTTTGGCAGTGACTACCCTGTCATGACGTACGATGTATTGAGAGGAATTGAAGTTGCAAGGACCCGAATGACGGAGAACGGAACTCCCCCCGGCGGATGGTACCCGAAGGGCTGCATCTCGGTTGAAGCAGCCTTGCGCCACTATACCGTCGATGCCGCCTATGGGACTTTTCAAGAAGATGTTCGTGGTACGCTGACAGCCGGAAAGTATGCTGATTTTGTCGTGCTATCCAGAGATATATTAGAGATTGATCCAACAGAGATTTCAGAAACGGACGTCTTGTTGACTGTAATGGGAGGCAAAAACACATATAGAAGTATAGACTTTTGATCGTGGGAGGACTGCCTAACTCAGGAGTCTGCATTCATTCTGCGAAAGGCTGGCCAACCCCCATCAATAGTTAAATCTGCAAAGTGACAACTCCATCACATAACTAGGAAGCAAGTTCCAAAATCATTTGTCTTCAATTGAATTTCTTTGGTTGTAAAAACGGTTTGTGATTGTGTAGCTATTATCCAAAATGGAGAGCTGATCAAAACAGAAAAGTAGAAATCCTTATAAACCAGCAGCTCAAACACCTTAATGTTGTATTCAGGCAGGTGCCACCACAAGATGCTTTTCTGATTGATGGCGTAAAGGAAATAGGTTGTGTTGGCAGCCTTGTTATGTTTGAAATTAGGAGAGGCTTAGGCTTACTGATGGAAAAAGCTGTCCCCTATGGAATAATTGATATCGAATCAAAAAATGTATCTTCGGAGTGCAATCCTATCCTATCAGTTGGTTCACACGAAGCAATTTCGGCGGCAGATTTTCTGCTATGCTTAAGTTCGCCGGGTGGGAAGGGGTTGTTATCCAGGGGAAAGCAGACAAACCGGTCTGGATTGACATAAGAGACGGCAGTATTCGAATAAGGGACTGTGCTCCATTATCGCTTTGGGGTAAGGAAACTTGGGATTGCCAGAAGACCATCTGGGAGTATGACCTCTCAGGCGGGATATATGGAGATTGGAACGATCGTTTTTGATTTCTCAGCCGCATTTGACTGCATTTAATCCCAGGTGCTTTGTAAGAGGAACAAAATCTTGATCATCATGCAAAAGAGAAAGGTTGTGGTGAATGCAGAATGTTCCGATTATGACATCGATGGCTTTGCGAACAGTCACTCCCTTTCTTCTTAGAAGGCGATAATTTTCTGCACTCTTTATAGCTAGCTCCCGACCGAGCATCTCCATAAATTGAAAATTCAATAACAATTCTTTAGCTTTGCGGAAGTCACGATCGCTTCTGAAACCCTGGAGGATTTCAACTAGGATGAGATCCCCTACAACTATGATTTCCCTCCCGAGAGCAGAATCAAGCCAGTCGGTTTGAGGATTAATCTGTCCGTTAAAGTAGCCAATCCAAACAGAAGAATCGACCAAGATCATTTGTCCATCCGTGTTTTGCTCAAATCACCGCTCCATTTCAGTTTTCCCCGGAAGCTTTTCACTTTTGTTTGTCGGCTGAATTCTACCAGGAGTCTTAAACCTGCTTCAATGGCAGCCTTTTTTGTGTGGAATCCGGAAAGCTCTAGAGCTTCTTTCATAAGTTGATCGTCGATCACGACATTAGTCCTCATCTCAGTCTCCTATGTGTATAATTCAATAATATTATACACATGATTTTCTATAGAGACTAGAGATCTTTTTGTCTTTCAAAACAAGAAACGATTTGACTTGTGGAAAAATCTCACAATTATTAAAAATGAATAATGAGAAGGTTGAAGAGGTAACGAGTCTTTTGCGAGAAGCTACAAAATCCCGAACGCTTATTTCTCGCTGGATTATCCGGATTTGCTTCTTGACAATGTTTCAGTTTGCTCCTATATTAGTAACAAATATTGGTTACCATGATTTACATATTAATAAAACGAGTGCTAAAAAAAACAAGCGGACACGGGAACAATAAGGGGAATATTCCTATTTAGCACAAAATTTCCACTATCTCCTTAAGATTGATTGGTAACCATAGAAGAGTTAAGTGAGTCAAGTTGCCAGAGAGAGAAGGGAATCCCTATCATTAATGAATCTGAATATTTTAAAATAATGAGACACTTTGTATTGAATAAAAAGGGAAAAAAATGAGGTACGCAGAGACAGGTTTTAATTTAGAAGTCGATCTAACCCGGGGAAGCATTGAGAGGGTTGCAACGGACCCGAGAGAAACCGAGCTTTATCTGGGAGGGCTTGGTACAAATGCCAAGATATTATGGGATAGGGTTCCTCCGGAAGTTGAACCTTTTTCTCCTGACAATCTCCTCATCTTTGCTGCCGGTCTTTTATGCGGCACACCTGCTACCGGCTGTAATCGTACCATTGTTTCTACCATTTCCCCTCAGACCAGGTTAATGGCATTTTCCATGATGGGGGGATTTTGGGCTCCGGAATTAAAGTATGCCGGTTATGATAAGGTGGTCTTTCGCGGCAAGTCCCCCAATTTGGTTTATTTGTGGATAAACAACGACAAGGTAGAACTACGTGACGCCTCTCACCTGCAAGGTAAAGGTGCTGTTGAAACTGAAGAACTTATTCGGAAGGAACTGAATGAGCCGAAAGCCCAGGTGGCTGCCATCGGACTGGCCGGTGAAAACAGGGTTTATTTTGCTTCTATCGAGCAGGGAAGGTCCAGTGCCAGCCGGGGCGGAATAGGGGCCGTTATGGGAGATAAAGGATTAAAAGCGCTAGCTGTTCGCGGAACAGGGGACATCAATATCGCCCGGCCGGCTGAATTCATAGAGCTCTGCAATGAAGTGCTGGCGTATATTAAGGCCCGGGAAGGAAATCCAATCCCAGGTGTGATGCCGATTTTAGCAGGGCTTGGGTCACCGCAAGAGATGAGAATCCATGATGAAAAGTGGCACACCGAGAGTTTCATGTGGGGTAATGCCCGCCACCGCAGAAAAGACTTTTGGACCGAAGATGTCGAAAAGGCTTGGAAAGAGACCATGGAAAATGCGCGAACGCGGCTCATAAGCTGCTATAACTGTCCGATGAAATGCGCAGCGACCATTTCTATGCCGGGTGTTAAAACATACATGATGAAATGCTTCTCGAAACTGACCTATACCATGGCAGCCATGGCAGACCTGGATTTCGGCTTAAAAATCGCTCAACGGGCAACGGAGTATGGTGTGGATGCATTTTCAACCCCGCAGGTGATGGCTTTCGCCCTTGAACTTTATGAAAACGGCATTTTTACCGATGACGATATGTCCGGATTGCCATCCGATAACAACGAGAGATTTTACTGGCTGCTTGATAGAATTGTCCGTCGGGAAGGAATAGGAGATGTTTTGGCAAACGGCACTTATTGGGCGGCCAAAGAGATCGGCAAGGGCGCAGAGGAGTATGCTCATAACAACATCAAGAAGCATGAGCAGCTGCCTCTCAAACTGTCCATGCTGAATCCCATCTATTTCCTTATGTATTCAACCGGCGAGAAGATAAACATTACCCAAATTGAAGGACAGTTCCCCCAGATGCCGTTTCCCACAAGAGAAGAGAGAGAAGAGTTTGTAAAAGATTGGTTCCAGGTTCCTGACGAAAAGTTCAAGCAATATTTTCTGGACTGGGAACTGCGGGGAGAAAACTCGTTCCCCTATTACCCGACAGTGGAAATGTGTTGTGATATCGTCGATTGGCAGGAGAGGATGCACTACATCGATGACGCGCTCGGGATGTGTTCTGGTTTATCGTCATTTCCCTTGAAACCTCCGTACCATATACACAACTACCCGAAATTCATCTCGTCAGGGGCCGGCATCGATATGGATGAAGCCACACTGACCCAAGCAGCCAAGAGATACAGAACTTTAGTGAGAGCCGTCAATATAAGGAGAGGCATGAGGAGAAAAGATGAGAAGCCTCCGGAGAACCATTGGAAAAAAAGATTTCCCGAACTTGAAACGAAGCTCTTGGATGAGTATTACAAACTCAAGGGGTGGAATAAAGAGGGTATTCCTACCAAAGAATCTTTATTGGAATTGGGTTTGGACTACGTGAGCGAAGACTTCATACAGAGGGGGATCCAGACGGATAGTGAAAACGCTCCATCTAAACAGGCTTCGTCTCGAAACGAGAAGAAATAATGCAAGAGGTGGTTCCCGTCATGGCTGAGAAAAAAAAGAAAATTGTTAAAACAATAAAAGTCGATCTCGATAAATGCAATGGTTGCCGGGCATGCGAGGTAGCCTGCTCCTCCTTTCACGCTTCGCCGAAATACAGCAGCAACAATCCGGCGAGGTCTCGTATCCGGGTGATTCATGAACCCCTCAGAGATGTTTATGTCCCGATACGTGCCGGTGATTATACTCCTGCCGAATGTACCGGCAGACACACTTATACGATTAACGAAAAAGAATATGACGAGTGCAGCTTCTGCGGAGTTTCCTGCCCTGCCAGGGACATTTTTAAAGAACCTGATTCCGGTCTCCCGCTGAAATGCGATATGTGCGAAAGCGATCCCCCTTTACCAGAGCCGATGTGTGTCCAGTGGTGCCTGGCTGATGCCCTGACTTATGAAGAAAGGGAGGAGGAAGTCGAGGAAGAAGAAGAGAAACGGGAAGAGCTGGAGATCGGACTGGAATCATTGGCAAAAAAATATGGATTACAGAGATTAATGGATACCATTGCTCGAATGTCGATGTCAAAGAAGGGCTTAAAAACATAAGGCGAAAGAAGAGGATTAAATAACAATGGAAACTGTCGCCCCCAGCAAAGAGATCATAGATGTCATAAAAGAGAGCGGCGGTGAAGCCTTCAAATTATGCTATCAATGCGGATTATGCGACACTGTTTGTCCGTGGAACAGAGTTAGAACTTTTAGTATGCGCAAGATAGTCCGGCAGGCTGCGTTCGGTTTGACGGAGATAGAAGTCGAAGATATCTGGCTTTGTACGACCTGTGGAATATGCCCCCAGCAGTGCCCCAGAGACGTGAAACAGATAGAATCCGGTGTATCTTTGCGCAGGATAGCCACGGAATACGGGGTCTTTCCAGCTTCAGCCAAACCGGTTTCCGCTATAAGGGCAAGCCTCGCCGGCGAAGGAAATCCCTTGAATGCAGAGCGGAAAAAGCGAGCTGAATGGGCAGAGGGTCTTTCCGTAAAAACCTTCACTGAGGGAACGGATTTTCTCTATTTTCCCGGCTGCTATCTCTGCTATGATCCAAGGTTAGTTAAGGTAGCCGGAGCCACTGCCAATATACTCAACTTGGCAGGGGCAGATTTTGGGATACTGGGTTCAAAGGAAAATTGCTGTGGTGAAAGTATCCGCAAGACCGG
>JAFGNQ010000101.1 GCA_016926925.1 Candidatus Aminicenantota bacterium | reverse complement strand
TTTGGGATTCCAGGTAATGGCCTGGCCTCTACGCGAATAGGATGTTTTGCTGAGCTTATCTATAATGTAGTCGATCTGGTTGATGATTTTATCCTCGATCCTATAATCAAAAAGACGGCCATGGTAAGTGTAGGTCCACCGCGTGTCCTCACTCTCTGCTCCCTTGAGGATTTCCTCAACCGGCTTGACCCAATAATCATGCGCACCGTGAACGACTTCCATCACATATTCGGCCAATCCCCCCAGCCCGTCGGCAAAGGACCGGTGAAATCTGGGTTGACCGAAGGGTTCACAAACAGTGATCACAGCTGTCGCATCCTTGCTCGGTGGGTCATCGGCTCGGTCGTACTCCGTTCGAATGCTGATGCCCTTTTTCCAAACCTCTTTGATGGCTTTTTCATAAGCCCTCGGTATTGTGTCCTCATCGACAAACAAAACTGGGATATTGCCCGATTCCATTTTTCCTCCTAAGATCGGCTGACCGACTTGCGTATTCTCTGCGATCCGCTCTTCTCTACTGTGATTGCAAAACCGGAATTCACGGCTCGTCGAACATCCGCAATAAGGTCTCTCATTTTATGGAAATCGAAACGGATAATCAATCGTTTCTTCAGAAGAGGTACGGCTTCCCCTATCTGTGATGATCTCAAATCATAGAACAAGCGTGAGAGTCCGGCACTACCTGTTTTCTTCGAAGAGCCCCGCCACAAACCACCAGTCGTTTTAACAGACAATGACTCACACTTGCCTCTCTCAAGCCAAGCGACGCAACAGGACTGTGACTCGGACCTCTTCCTATCTCTATGGCGCTATCACGGAAATGGAAATGCATACGGGGAAAGAATTGTACCGGATTCTTTCCGTGTTTGTGATACGAGCGAATCCTATTCGTTGTTTTCCTTGTCCTTAGTCTCTTTTCGCTTGGCCCGCCAGTCTCGGATCCGATCTCCCATATCATCTACTACCGGCCGGACCGAGTCTCCCCACTCCTTCAGGCGCTGGGATAAATCCTCCATGGGAGGCCTCAACACATTCCCCAATTCCCGGAGCTTGTCGCTCAATCTTTCCAAAGAGGGTTCGACGGCCTTATCGAAATCGGAAAGTTTCGCCTCGGCCTTGTCCAAGTAAGGCTTGATTTCTTCACCGAGATCCTTTATTTTCTGCCCAATTTCCTCGAAGATATCCTTATCTTTTTTGCTCATCCTCAACTCCTTTATGTTATTGCATCAAAATTGTAACATGACGGGCTTTATTTAATCATCTTTAAAATTCAGATTATGCAGGAATACAAACGCACGTCAGCGGGATAACAAAGTTGACTTATAACCGGGGTGTATTTATAATCAACAAGGAATTTCCAGTGAACATGTGAGGACTTTATGCGGAATTCAGAGAGAGAGAACAAAGAAGACCGAAGCCTCTCTGAGCGACCGAATCCCGATAAGGTCACACTTCTCGGGCCGGCCATCTCTTTTAACGGAGAACTGAACGGAGACGAGGATCTCGTGATCGAGGGCAAGTTCCGGGGTAAGATCAAGCTCGAAAACAGCGCCCTGGTCGTGGAAAAAGATGCTGAAGTGGATGCGGAGATTCGGGCCCACAACATCACCATTAAAGGTAAAGTAAAAGGCGACATCTATGCCTCAGGCAAAGTGTACATAGAAAAAGAAGGCCGGATGATCGGCAATATATCTGCAGCCCGCATCTCCATAATGGAAGGGGCTCAATTCAAGGGCAGCATGAAGATGATTTCCCGTATCCAGCCCTAGTATCATATCTACTGCCTCTCCTACAAGGCCATCTCCCTTTCCTGCAGTCCGGAAGATTCTTGCCCGGATTCCCTACCTTGCATATAATGGAATGGATGAAATCGTTCAAGCTGCATTCGGAATTCAAGCCCAAGGGAGATCAAACCAAGGCCATCGATGAACTCTATACGGGACTGATCCAAGGCAAGCCGCATCAGGTTCTTATGGGTGTTACCGGGTCGGGAAAGACATTCACCATGGCCAACATCATTGCAAAGGCGCAAAAACCGGTTCTCATCATCTCTCATAACAAGACACTCGCCGCGCAACTCTACCAGGAATTCAAGCGCTTTTTCCCGGAGAACGCCGTAGGGTATTTTGTGAGCTTTTATGACTACTACCAACCTGAGGCATTCATCCCTGCATCCAACACCTATATCGCTAAAGAGGCCTATATCAATGATGAGATCGACCGCTTGAGACTCAGCGCGACCAATTCCCTTTCTCAGAGGCAGGATGTGATCATTGTCGCCTCGGTATCCTGCATATACGGCATCGGCTCGCCGCAAACCTACAATGCTATGAGCTTTCCTCTGGAGACAGATCAGGCGATCGCGAGAAAAAGCCTCCTCAAGAAATTGGTCGACATCCAGTACACGCGCAAAGAGGCGGATTTTCAAAGAGGAACATTCCGGGTCCGTGGAGATATCATCGATGTCTTTCCCGCTTACGAGGATTATGCCTACAGGATAGAGCTGGATGACGGCCGGGTTAAAAACCTGTCTGCAATCGACCCTCTTCTTGGGGAAAATTTGGGTTCTATGGATAAACTTATGGTCTATCCCCGCACGTTTTTCTCCACACCGAAGCACATCCTCGATCACACCACCTCCAGCATCGAGAAAGAATTGAAAGAGCGGGTCGCCGATTTCCGGGAACAGGGACAGCTCTTCGAAGCCAACAGGATCGAAGAAAGAACTCTTTATGATCTGGAGATGCTCCGTGAATTCGGCTGGTGTCCCGGCATCGAAAATTACTCGCTCTACCTGAGTTTGAGAAAACCCGGAGAGCCTCCTTACACCCTCATCAATTATTTCCCAGAGGACTTCTTGACCGTTATCGATGAATCTCATGTGACTGTGCCCCAGATCGGAGGGATGTATTACGGAGACAGGTCAAGAAAAGAAACACTTGTGGAGCACGGCTTCCGTCTTCCTTCCGCATTAGACAACCGGCCGCTCAACTTCGATGAATTCACTGAGCGTGTGCATCAAGTTCTCTATGTTTCGGCAACCCCCGGGCCGTATGAGATGAAAATGACCGGGAACGAAGTGGTAGAACAGGTTATCAGACCGACCGGACTCATAGATCCCGAAGTCATCATCCGTCCGATTAAGGGGCAGATCGATGACCTGATGACCGAAATCCAAAAAAGAGCGGCTAAAAACGAAAGGGCCTTGGTTACAACTCTGACAAAACGAATGGCTGAGGATCTGACACGCTACTATCATGAGCTGGGGCTGCGGGTGCGCTACCTCCACTCGGAAATAGACACTTTAGACAGGGTTAAGATACTCAGGGATTTGAGAAAAGGCGAGTTCGATGCCCTGATCGGTATCAATCTCCTTCGAGAAGGGCTCGACCTCCCCGAAGTTTCACTGGTAGCGATACTCGATGCGGACAAAGAGGGGTTTCTGCGTTCGACGACTTCACTGATACAGACTTTCGGACGGGCGGCCAGGAATGTCTCCGGAAAGGTCATACTCTATGCCGATACGCATACCGATTCCATGCAAAAAGCCATAAACGAAACAGAGAGAAGGCGCCGGATTCAGCGGGATTACAATAGGCAGAACAACATCACCCCCCGCTCCATCAAAAAGAGGATCGATGATGTCTTGAGCAGCGTCTATGAAAGAGATTATTTTGACTGCACCCGCATTGCCGAAGATAAAGACATCTATCTATCTCCTCAGAAAAGAAGAGAAAGGATGGAAAAACTGGAAACTTGGATGAAGGAAGCCGTACAAAACCTCGAGTTTGAGAAGGCCGCCAAATACAGAGATGAACTCAAAGCGTTGAAAAAGCGAGAGTTGGAACTCGTGACAGATTGAATCTGGATGTCAGTCAAAGAAGAAAAAGAGACTATGCCGCCTAAGAATAAGAAAATACTGAAGACAAAAATCAAAAGCCTTCCTCAAAAACCGGGCATATATTTTTTTAAAGACAAAGACGGCACTGTGATCTACATCGGGAAGGCACGGTCGCTGAAAGAGAGAGTCAAATCGTACCTGACGCCCACTTCGGATCCTAAGATCCGCAGCATTCTGGCCGAGACGCAGGACGTCGATTACCTGCTCACGGATTCGGAAAAGGAAGCCGCTTTTCTCGAGAACAACTTCATCCAGCAGTACCAGCCTAAACTCAACATAAAACTCAAGGACGACAAAGCCTTTCCATTTCTAAAGGTTACCTGCAGGGAAAACTATCCCGGGATATACTTGACCAGAAGAGTTGAAAGCGACGGAGCCAGATATTTCGGGCCTTTTCACCCCGCGCACCAAGCCCGAAAAAACATTCATCTTGTCAATAAATATTTCGGCGTGCGCAACTGTCGTGAAGCTATCCCAGGAAAAAGGAAACGTCCCTGCCTTGAATACGACCTCAATTTCTGCTCGGCTCCCTGTGTCGGCTATATCTCGGAATCAGAATACGAAAAAAGGGTCGATTCCGCACTCCTCTTTCTGGAAGGCAAATCGGACCCATTGCTGAAAACGCTGAAAAACATGATGCAGGATGCAGCCGAGAACGAAGAATTCGAGCGTGCCGCGCAACTGAGGGATCTCATCTTTTCCCTTAAACAACTCAAAGAAAAGCCGAAATTCATTTCCGTAAAAAAGGAAAACAAAGATATTTTCGGAGTATCAAAATCCGGAGATAAAGTCCTCATCTCCGTCCTCCGGATGAAAGAGGGGAAGGTCATAGAATCGGAAATCACAACCTATGAAGAAACAGGAGTTCGCTCCGTCGAAGAAATTCTATCCGCACATCTGACCGCCTATTACTCAGAACGGAAAGACATACCGGAAAAGATCATCCTGCCTTTCCGGCCCAAAGACATAGAGAGTTCGATGAGATCCTTCTCACGCCAAAAAGGCAAAAAAGTCGAGATCCTCATTCCGGTTCGAGGAGAAAACAAAAAATTGGTGGAACTGGCCTCCCGGAATGCCGCCATTCTTCAAACCGAAATCCCGGGAGAAATGCAGCCTCTGATGGAATTGAAAAAGGTACTGGGATTGAAGGGAATCCCCAATCGAATCGAGGGATTCGACATTTCCAACACCGGCGGAGACGAATCCGTAGGCTCCATGGTCGTTTTCGAGGAAGGCAAACCCTGCAACAGCGAATACAAAAAATACAGGATCAAAACAGTCGAGGGATCCGATGACGTAGCCAGTTTGCAAGAAGTCGTTCGACGAAGATATTCTTCTTTGCTTACAGAGGGGAGGGAGTTTTTCCCCGACTTGATACTCATCGACGGCGGGAAAGGCCAGCTCAACGCCGCTCAAAAAGCCCTTCAAGATTTGGGAGTGGAACAACAAGCCATCGTTTCGCTCGCCAAAAAAGAGGAGGTCATCTTCACGCCGGCGCAAAAGTCGGGAATCCGCTTGAAGCGCACGTCCCCTGCCCTGAAGCTTCTTCAAAATATCAGAGATGAGGCCCACCGCTTCGCCCTAGCCTTTCACCGCCGGCGAAGAGCCAAAAAAAGCTTCGCCTCAGCGCTGGACGGAATACCCGGTATCGGGCCGAAAAAAAAAGCCGCACTCTTGAAAAAATACGGCGGGCTGCAGCGCATAAAAGAAGCCTCATTGGAAGAACTGACAAAAATCGTCGGCCGCAAAGCCGCACAAAACCTCAAGGACAAGCTGATCTGATTTTTGGGATTAAAGTCCGGCGATGAGCCGGATGATGAGGCTGAGGATGACGGCGACGACGATATTCAATCCCATAGACAAAAAGGCAATTTTTCTCCCCACTTCCTTCCATATAATAGCGACGGTCGAAAGGCAGGGAATGAAAAAACTCACAAAAACGGTGAAGACGATAAGCTGTTGTTCAGTGATGACCGTCATAACGCCCTGGTAGCTGACGCCTAGAGCCTGGAGCATCATGATCAAGGATAACTCCTTACGGAGAAAACCGAAAACAAGAGTCACTCCCAATTCCTGAGGTAGACCGAGGGCTTTTTCGACAAGTGGGGAAAGAACGACATTGACGATCTTATCCATATGGAAAAATTGCAGCAGAGCCAGGATGATGCTCCCCACAATCAAAACAGGCCACGCAAATCTGACGAAGGAGATCAGATGGAAATACGTTTTTTTCCACATGTTCTTGAGCGATGGAATTTTCAATGATGGGATTTCCAGGATAAGACCCGGCGAGGGTGTTTTGAAGAATAAAGAAAGGATGCGTCCCAAAGCCCCTAAAAGAAGAATGTTGAAGACATAAAAACCCAGAGCCCATACCGGTCCCAGGTAGAAAGCGACTAAAGCTAGAATGATAGTGGTCCGTGCAGAACAGGGGATGAAAGGAATCATGAGAGAAGTCAAGATTCTATCCCGGCGCGATTCCAATATCCTGGTGGAAATAATGGCCGGGACATTGCAGCCGAACCCAAGAATGAAAGGCGACACGGATTTTCCATGAAGACCGATCCGGTGCATGAATGTGTCCATCAAAAAGCTGGCACGTGCAAGGTAACCGATATCCTCCAGTAAGGACATCAGGAAAAGCAGGGGCACGAAATACGGAAGAACGATAGCCAGCCCGCCCCCGATTCCTTGGAACAACCCATCCAGGAGATGGAATGCGATCCCGGAACCGAGATGGTCGGAAAGGAAGGCTCTTAAATGTCCGACAGGTCTCAGCAAAAGCTCTTCGAGAGGATTTCCCACTTGAAAAATCGTAACAAAAAACAGGATGAAAACGGCGAGCAGAATCACATAACCCAAGATGGGATGCATGATGAAATCGTCGGCACGCTCCAGCCAGTTGATCTTCCTTGTCCTTAGAACCGTACTGCATTCCTCGAAGATTTTGAGTGCGAGATGATGTCTTTCCGCGGCAATCACTTCATAAACGGGGGCATCGTGTCTTTCTTCGAGGTCATGCTTCACACGATCCCGGATTTTCTTCAACCCGGGATTGAGATTCCCAAGCGTTTTGATAAAAAAAGGTTTTCTGACTTCCAGCATCTTGAGGGCCGTAAATCTTCTGTTGGCCACGATGGGAAAATCATCGGGAATGGACCTTTCGAATTCCTCTATCTTTTCTTCGACGTCGCGAGACCATTTCAAGGGCTGGATTTTCTTTTTCTCGTCCAGCACCTTGAGACCTGCGCTCAAGAGCTGCTTGATGCCGCGGCCGTGCGTTGCAATGGTGGCAACGACGGGAACACCCAAAAACCCTTCAAGCTTTTTCAAGTCGATCCGGATACCCTTCTTTTCAGACAAGTCCACCATATTGAGGGCGATGATCATGGGATAGTCCAGTTCGATCAGCTCCTGAGTGAACTCAAGGCTCCGGCCTAGAATGGAGGCATCGATGACATTGATGATCAAATCGGGCTTTTCACCGAAAAGATGTACCAGGGCGACCTTTTCCGCTTCTTCTGACGGATTGAGCGAATATGTCCCTGGCAGATCGATGATGTTGAGGACTCTCCCCTCGATGTTAACTTCGCTGTGGGTGTGCTTGACAGTGCTCCCTGGAAAATTGGAAGTGTCCGCTTTCAAGCCGGCAACGGCGTTGAAAAGCGTGCTCTTTCCCGAATTGGGTTGGCCGAGAAATATGATGTCGGGGTGCTTATTTTCTGTCGCCAATAATTTCAACCATTATTTTCTGCGCAATTCCTCGGCCCAAAGCGACGGACGTTTTTGATGTCAGGTCCTTGATGAGAATAGGACCCCGAAGAATGCTTCTCGAATCCATCTCCAGGATGTCATCTTTGTGGAATCCCATGGAAAGAAGTTTGCGCCGCAATCCGTATCCTCCCACAATCTTAACGATCCGGACTCTTTTATCGCCGGGCACATCGATCAAGCTTACCATCTATTGGGACCTGTCCTTTCTATACTTTCGGCTCAAGAATTGCTTGAAATATTACATGAAATGATAATTTATCTCTGTAAAAAAATCAATACCGCAGCTCCTCGATTGGGGATTGCTCCAATTGACAAGGATGGGGGTTTTTGTTACAAAATAGGAAATGTACAAGTACTTGATAAGAAAAATTTTCGGTACCAAAACCGAAAGAGATCTCAAAAAACTCCAGCCTTATGTATCTGCCATCAACGAGCTGGAACCTCGCATACAATCCATGGATTCCTCCCAGCTGAAGGCTAAAACGTCCGAGTTCAAAGAAAAACTGGAACAGGGGGCATCTCTCGATGACATTCTTATCGATGCTTTCGCCGTGGTGCGCGAAGTTTCCAAACGCATACTGAACATGCGTCATTTCGACGTCCAGCTCATTGGCGGTGTGGTCCTTCATCAAGGCAAAATAGCTGAAATGAAAACGGGTGAGGGAAAAACCTTGGCGGCGACTCTTCCCGCCTACCTCAACGCTCTCAGTGGAAAGGGAGTCCACATCGTCACCGTCAATGACTATCTGGCAAAGAGAGACACGGAATGGATGGGCCCTATATTCAATTTTCTCGGTCTGAAGGTGGGCACCATCCAACACGACATGCCGGAATTTGAACGCCTTTCCGCCTACCGCAGCGAAATTACATACGGGACCAATAATGAATTCGGATTCGACTATCTCCGCGACAATATGAAATTCAGGCTTTCGGACCTCGTCCAAAGAAATCACAGCTACGCTATCGTCGACGAGGTCGACAGCATCCTCATAGATGAAGCCAGAACCCCTCTGATCATATCGGGCCCGACCGACGAATCCACGGCTATCTACTATAAAGTGGACAATATTGTCCGGCGCCTTCACAAAGAAACCGACTTCAAAACCGATGAGAAGACACGCACGGTGCATCTTACGGAAGAGGGCGTAGCCGCATCGGAAAAGCACCTGAACGTGCAAAACTTGTATGACCTCATGCACATGGACATGATACACGCCATCAACCAGTCGCTAAAAGCCCATCACCTCTTCAAAAAAGACGTCGACTATATGGTAAAAGATGGCAAAGTGATCATCGTCGATGAATTCACCGGCCGGTTGATGCCGGGCAGGCGCTACAGCGATGGCCTTCACCAGGCATTGGAAGCCAAAGAGAGGGTTCGTATCGAGGAAGAATACCAAACTCTGGCATCCGTGACCTTCCAGAATTATTTCCGCATGTACGACAAACTGGCCGGAATGACCGGGACGGCCGTCACGGAAGCGACGGAATTCCAGTCTATCTACAACCTGGACGTCGTCGAAATCCCGACAAACAAACCGCTCATCCGGCTTGAGCACAATGATGTCATCTACCGCACGGCCAAAGAAAAATGGAACGCCGTCGTCGATGAGATTGTCGCAAACAGCAAGAAAGGCCGCCCTGTGTTGGTGGGCACCATTTCTATCGAAAATTCAGAGCATCTCAGCTCCCTCCTGAGAAAAAGAGGGGTATCCCAGGTGGTATTGAACGCCAAGTACCATGAACAGGAAGCCAAAATCATTGCCCAGGCAGGCCGCATCGGCTCGACGACCATTGCCACCAACATGGCCGGTCGCGGTGTCGACATCCTTCTCGGCGGAAATCCGGAACATATGGCCAAAGAATCTCTGAGCAAAAAGTATAGGGGGGAAGAAGAAATTCCTGAAGATGAATGGGAAAAAGCGGTCGCCGAGGCGAAAAAGA
>JAFGNQ010000100.1 GCA_016926925.1 Candidatus Aminicenantota bacterium | reverse complement strand
CTATATCGATGTAACCAAACCCAATCTTTCTATGGTGCCGGCCGATTATATTCGGAAGCAGACTCTGGTGAACTCGGAAAGATTCATCACGCCGGAACTGAAGGAGTATGAAGACAAGGTGCTGAACGCCGAGCAAAGGATCGGTGAGTTGGAGTACGCCCTTTTTCTTGAAGTCAGAGAAACAATCTCCCGTGAGAACGTAAGGTTGCAGAGAATCGCCGCTCAGGTCGCGACTTTGGATGTGCTTTCGTCCCTGTCCGAGCTGGCCTCAAACTGCCGGTATCGGCGTCCGTCAGTCAATGCAGGAGATAGAATAAGGATTGTAGGCGGCCGTCATCCGGTAGTCGAAGTCACCAATACCGATCCCTTCATCCCCAACGACACGTATCTGGACAGAAAAGCAGATCAAATACTGATCGTCACGGGACCGAACATGGGAGGAAAATCGACCTACCTGAGGCAGACGGCTCTGATCTGTATACTCGCACAGATGGGCTCTTTTGTCCCTGCGGAGGAAGCCGAAATCGGGCTTGTGGACCGGATCTTTACGCGAATCGGAGCTATGGATTTTTTAAGTGTGGGGCAATCGACCTTTATGGTCGAGATGCTCGAAGCTGCCAATATTCTGAACAATGCCACTTCGGAGAGCTTGATCCTGCTGGATGAAATAGGGAGAGGGACGAGCACGTTCGACGGATTGAGCATTGCCTGGGCGATTGCCGAGTATCTCCATGAAAAGAAAGAAGTCCGGGCCAAAACCCTCTTTGCTACCCACTACCATGAATTGACGGAGCTCGAGCTGACTCTGGAGCGTATCAAGAACTATCATGTTTCGGTCAAGGAGTGGAAGGGGAACATCACCTTTTTGCGCAAAATCGTTTCCGGTCCTTCCGATCAGAGCTATGGAATTCATGTCGCCAAACTGGCGGGAATTCCACGTGCCGTGATTGACAGAGCCAGAGAGATTCTTTTCAATCTAGAGAAAAAAGAATTGGATGCGGCCGGCCTTCCAAAAATTGCCTACCATTCATCGAAGCGACGAAACAAATCTCAGATGCTTTTGTTTGAAGAAGATCAGGAAAGGGAAATACTCGAAGAAATCAGAGAGGATATTAAAAAACATGACCTGAACCGGACTACGCCGATCGAAGCCCTGGCTCTGCTCAATGAGCTCAAAAGCAAAATTTCTTCCCGGAAACGGCACTGAAAAAAGAAGGACCTTTGCTTTTGACAATCCGGTCCTTTTGGATTCGTTGTCAGATAAGGGGAGGGTTCGGGAACGTTTTAGAAGCTTTCCGAGTCTTCGTCCCCGGCAAAGGAACTATCGATGTCTTCGTCGATAAAGTCGTCATCGAGTCTGTGGTTTTCCTCGTAGAGTGCTTCTCCTTCTTCTTCTTTTTGTTTTTCCATGGCGAAGCGGAATTCATCCTTGTCTTCATATCTCCTCAGGAAATTGGACTCGGTGTCGATATACACCAGCTCTAACAGATCATCCTCGATAACACAGAAGATGGATTGTTTGTGACCTGATTGAAGATCTCCCACTGTATCCACGATTTTTGCCGCTTTTTTTATGGCATCCAGTGTTTGCCAGCTCGTGATTTCAATTTCCTCCATTTGTTTCCTCTTAGGGAAAAATAGCATTTTTTATCAAATTGTCAAGGAGAAAAAGAAATATCCCTTTCAAATGCATGCGAACTAGACCGGGGGGATGGTATTGGCTATAATAAAAGAACCTTTTTTCAGGGTGAGGGATAACAAACTCAAGAAAGAATCTTAAGCCAAGGAGCTGTTCAAAATGAAATGGGATAAGTTTACGGTTATGTCGCAAGAGGCCTTTCAAGCGGCTCAGGCCAGGGCGGAAGAGTTAGGGCACCAGGAACTCAATCCTGAACATCTTCTCTGGGCTTTCCTCAAACAACAAGAGAACATCGTCAATTCCGTTTTGTCGAAGATCGGCGTCAGTCCTCAGAAGATTCAAAAAGAGCTCGACGAGGTCCTTTCCAAGGCTCCGAAGGTCAAAGGACCCGTCGATACGTACATGTCCTCCGCTCTTCGTCAAGTCATGAACAATGCTCAGATCGAAGCCAATAATTTGAGGGATGAGTATATTTCGACCGAACATCTCTTACTCGCCCTACTCAAGGAAAGGGCGAGTCAGGCAAGCCGGATTTTAAAGAAAAACGGTGTTGATGAGGATATGGTATTGAAGGCATTGATGGAGATAAGAGGCACTCAGAGGGTTACTGACCCGCAGCCCGAAGGAAAATATCAGGTGCTGGAAAAGTACGCCAAGGATATCACAGCATTAGCCAAGCAAGGAAAGATGGACCCCGTTATCGGACGCGAGGATGAAATCAGGAGAGTGATACAGATTCTATCACGTCGAACCAAGAACAATCCCGTTTTGATCGGTGAAGCCGGTGTCGGGAAGACGGCCATTGTTGAAGGATTGGCCCAACGTATCGCCAACGGGGATGTCCCCCAATCGTTAAAGAATAAAAGACTTGTCTCTCTCGATATCGGATCTCTCATTGCGGGAGCCAAATATCGTGGAGAATTCGAAGAGCGCCTCAAAGCCATCTTGAAAGAGATCAAAGAGTCGGAGGGAGAAATCATCCTTTTTATCGATGAGCTCCACACCATCATCGGTGCGGGTGCCGCCGAGGGAGCTGTCGATGCCTCGAACATGCTCAAACCTCCTCTGGCAAGGGGTGAGCTTCGCTGTATAGGGGCCACGACGATCAACGAATACAAAAAATACATCGAAAAAGACGCTGCGCTGGAGAGAAGATTCCAACAAACCTATGTGGGAGAGCCTTCCGTGGAAGATACGATCTCCATCCTCAGAGGCTTGAAAGAAAAATACGAAGTGCACCATGGGGTGGACATCAAAGATTCCGCCCTTGTCGCTGCAGCCACACTTTCTAACAGGTACATCACCGACCGTTATCTTCCGGATAAAGCTATCGACTTGATCGATGAAGCTGCCTCGAGAATCCGAATCGAGATCGACAGTATGCCCGAAGAGATCGATGAGCTTGAACGGCGGATTATCCAGATTGAAATAGAAAAGCAGGCTCTCAAAAAAGAAAAAGACAAAAGCGCGAAAGAAAAATTGGAGATTCTGAATAAAGAGTTGGCCGAACTGAAGGAAAAGGGCAATACGCTCAAATTGCGCTGGCAGCAAGAAAAAAAAGCGATCGAAGAAATGAATCGACTGAAAGAGCGGATCGATGCGTTGAAGATCGAGGAACAAAACGCCGAAAGAGGTGGGGATTTAGAGAGAGTTGCCGAAATCCGCTACAGCCTGCTGGTTGACGCACAGAAAGAATTGGAAAAAGTTTCCGGCCGGCTCTCTGATATGCAGAAGAGAGAGAAAATGCTTAAAGAAGAAGTGGATGAAGAGGACGTTGCCCAGATCGTCTCTAAATGGACCGGAATTCCTGTTTCGAAAATGCTGAAAGGAGAAGCGGAGAAGCTGATCAAGATGGAAGAGAATCTTAGAAAACGAGTTGTCGGACAGGATCATGCTTTAAAGGCGGTTGCGGATACGATACGCAGGGCCAGGGCCGGAATCCAGGATGAATCGCGGCCTTTGGGTTCATTCATATTCCTGGGGCCTACAGGAGTCGGGAAAACGGAATTGGCGCGGGCTCTGGCAGAGTTCCTGTTTGATGACGAACGGGCTCTGGTCAGACTCGATATGTCGGAATACATGGAAAAACACACGGTATCGCGTCTCATCGGGGCACCTCCCGGATACATAGGTTATGAAGAGGGGGGCCAGCTTACGGAAGCCATCAAGCGGCGTCCTTATTCGATAATGCTCTTGGATGAGATCGAAAAAGCTCATTCCGACGTCTTCAACATTCTTCTCCAGATTCTGGATGACGGCAGGCTCACCGATGGAAAAGGACGAACGGTGGACTTCAAAAACACCCTGATCATTATGACTTCAAACCTGGGAAGCCAGGTCATCAAAGAGTTCAGTCAGGATCATGAAAAGATGGAACAAGAAGTGATGGCCATACTCAAGGAGCATTTCCGGCCCGAATTTTTAAATCGCGTGGATGAGATTGTTATATTCAAGGCGTTATCCAAAGATGTGATTCTCCGGATTTTGGATATCCAGATCGAGGAACTCCGGAAACGGCTCCAAGCTAAGTCGATCGATATCCAAATCAACGATAAAGCAAAAAAACTCCTGGCTGAGAGAGGTTACGACCCCGTTTATGGGGCGCGACCATTGAAAAGGACTCTTCAGCAGGATATCCAGAATCCTCTTGCTCTCAAAATTTTAGAGGGGGAATTCAAAGAAGGAGATACAGTCAAGGTGAATGTAGGGGATGAGGGACAACTCAACTTCCGGAAGAAGTAGAAATTGCATCTCAAACGACCGGATCGCATCTCTACATTTGCGTTAATCATGATAGTCAGAGCGAACAGATGAGCGATGGCCCGATCCGGAAGATTGGACTTTTTCGGCGAATTCCTTTATTCTGATGTATACGTCAGAGCGTGATGAGGTGGAGCCGATTGTCAGTGACAGTATCTTCTTCAGATAAGGAGTTGAGTCATGAGGGAAGAGGTTAAGAAAGCTATCGAGGAGATAAAACCCCATCTCCAGGCAGATGGAGGTGATGTAGAGTTTGTGGACGTTTCCGATGACGGTGTTGTCAAAGTTCGCCTGCTGGGAGCATGTGCCGGGTGTCCGATGAGGCAGATGACACTCACTCACGGCATTTCGAATTTTATCAAGAAGAAAGTGCCCCAAGTCACAGAAGTACAGGCTGTGAACTGATCCGTTTGAATCCAGTGTTTTTGAGAAAGTCTTCGATGATTTTCTCTATGCTGAGTGACCATAGATGCTTTCTTAGGGGTAACCCGTCACCTCATGAAATGGTTGACAAAGTCCCCGATATCGTGTAAACAGAGAAAAACTAGAAGGAGGCTAATATGAAGAAATTTCGAGTGATCATTCTTCTCGTAGCGTTGCTGGCTTTCCTGAATTCCCTCGCCCTTGCAAACGGCCTGAACCTGAACGGACTCGGTGCAAAAGCCGTCGCCATGGGAGGTGCCTTTGTCGGACTTGCCGACGACTTTACGGCCGTTTTTTGGAATCCCGCAGGAATCGCCCAATTCGACAAAAAATACATCGGATTTTACGGTTCGGACATCATCCCCTATATGGATTATTCTTTAGATGTCCCAGTTCCCGGTTACGGGGATGTCAACCTAGTTGATGCGTCGAGTATGGTCAAACACAATCTGGTCGGGATGGCTGCTTACTACCAACCAATTAGTGACAACCTCGTTGTTGGATTCGCTGCCTATGTGCCTTCGGGTCTCGGTATCGAATGGGACGGAATGGACCTGGCAGCCATATCGGGGGTGAGTCCCAATCCCAGTATCAACTGGAAGACCAAAATTTTCGTATTCACTTTCTCCCCAGTTGTTGCCTATAAAGTGAACGACCAGCTCATGCTGGGATTAACATTGAACATCAATTACGGAAGTTTCAGCACCTCTCAGTGGTCCGGTGCTGCCGAGATTCCATTTCCTCCCTATGCTCTCGACCTCGGCCAGCAGAATCTCGACATGAAGGGTTGGGGAATCGGCGCCACCTTCGGTATCCTCTACAAACCCAGCGAGATGTTCAGTATCGGTGCCACATTCCGGACTCCCAGCAAGATCAACTTCAGCGGCGAAACCACGGTTTCGGGAATCGGACAACTTGGCCCCCTGGTTGGGGGAACTATAGAAACCACGGCGGACGTGGAGGCGGATGTAACCTCCCCAATGTGGCTGGCTGCGGGAATTGCTTTCAAGCCTACTCGGAACATAACGTTAACAGCCGATGCTCAGTACACCCAATGGTCAAAAATAGACATCATCAACCTCGCTTTCACCGATCCCAGTTGGGTGCTGCTGATGGAACAGACCGAAGGCAACATGTTGAAACTCGAGTGGGACAGCAGGGTGCAGATTCGATTCGGTGCCGAATACAAGCTGACTGAAAAGTTAGCCCTTAGAGGGGGTTACTACTACGATCCGAGTGCGGCTCCGGATATGACCCGGAATATCCTGTTGCCCATTACGGATTTCAATTGCTTCGCTTTCGGCATCGGGTATGAATTGAACGGTGTTCACATCGATTTGGGCGCCGAATACTTATCAGGTAAGGAAAAGAGCATCACCTATATGCAGACATTGACGGATCCGGACTATGAGTCCGCCATGCCGGGTGTGTACAATCTGAAGATTCTTGCTCTGGAATTCTGTATGGGCTACAGGTGGTGATCGTTTCATTCATCTGATTATTGCAGCTGTATAATTTGCCGTTAAAAGGAGGGGAGTCGCCCCTCCTTTATTTTTTGCGGATGAAGGTTCGATCTTCTCTCAGTAATGTGTCAATCCGGAGGAAATCGTTCCGTGAATCAATCCCGGCAGAGAAGGTCCCGATTGAAGCGGGGGCTGGGACTTTGGGCTGAAGAGTAAAAAGGGAGTTCCCATGATTAAGAAAGCCGTGATTCCTGCAGCGGGCTTCGGCACCCGTTTTTTGCCTGCAACAAAATCCCAACCTAAAGAGATGCTGAATGTGGTGGACAAGCCCTTGATCCAGTACGGCGTGGAAGAAGCTGTCGAATCGGGAATCAAACACTTCGGGATTATAACCAGCAGAGGAAAGCCGGCCATGTCCGATCATTTCGACAGCAGTCCTGACCTCGAAAAGTTTTTAGAAAAGAAGGGCAAGCTCGATTTCCTGGAAGAAATCAAGCGCATAGCCGGTTTAGCCGAGTTTTATTATATCCGGCAGAAAGAGGCTCTGGGACTGGGGCATGCCGTTTTAATGGCGGAGACATTTGTCGGTAAGGATCCTTTTGCCGTGCTCCTCCCTGATGATATATTTGATTGTGCTGTTCCCTGCACCAAGCAGCTTATCGACGTCTTTGCCGAAGTCAAGGCTACGGTCCTGGTCCTGGGACGCGTCGATGAGGAGGGAACAAAGAAATACGGCATCATCAAGCCCAAGCAGATCTCGGAAAGGCTCTTCCGGATCGAGGATATGGTGGAAAAGCCCGGGCCCGAGAAGGCCTTCTCGGACCTCGGCATTCTCGGAAGGTATGTCTTCAGCCCGGATATTTTCACCGCCATCCGCAAGACTGGGCCCGATCACCGAGGAGAAATTCAAATTACGGATGCCATCAAGCTCCTCTTGGAATCCCAACCGGTTTACGGGTATCTTTTCGAAGGGAAGCGCTATGATGCCGGGGATAAGTTGGGATTCATCGAAGCTACGGTGGCCCTTGCCCTGAAGAGACCCGAATTCGGTGAGCGGCTGCGCGCCTTTCTCAAGTCACTCGGTTTGTGAAGACCTCATTTTTATGCGCTTGAACGATCCAAGCCCCTTAAAGCCGCTTGATTCCATGTGACATTGTCTCCCTTTTTAGATTTTTGCGCTGATAACAATCCCCCGTAGGATATCCTTGCAAAATATATCTTGTGTTGACAAATTTGCTCAAATGTCATAATTTCTAAATAATCTTGAGGAGGGGATAAGATATGACCAAAAATCTTGCTTCTATCAAATTATGGCTTTGGATCGGGATCATCTTTTTTGTTTTATGGTTTCTGATATTCTCCCTTGCTCCTGAAAGTTTTCTTTCGTCTCTAACTGTTATGGAAGCGCAGGGTTATTTTGTTCGCTTGTATGGAATTTTCCCGCTGGGTTGGGCTGTCTTGTTTTTATTTGCGGTAAGGGATGTTGAAAAGAATATCGCCATCATCAACAGCGCAATCATTACCGCGGCCTTTACGATTATTTCTGTTGTCGTTTTTCATTTTGTCAAATCAGGGACAGGCTGGTTTCATTGGGTAAGCGCGGTTGTTCTCCTTATTTATAACGTGATTCTTTTCATGTTAAAACCGAAAGCAGCCTAGCAGCCGGGTGCCGCAGGTACAACAACCTGAGGCCAACGAAAAAATTCTTAATATCGGGACTGTATAGGTCAGGGGTGGCTTTCTCTATTTATTCCACTATCAATTGAATCTTTCTGTCTTTATTCTCGTATAACTTAATGAGGCAGTAATTTAGGAGAATCATTCATCCCCTCCGGAGGCTTTCGGGCCTCCGCTGCCTCGTACAATTATTTCCACACAAGTACGATTTCATCTTAAACAAGGAACGCTAGAACAACCTAATCTTTAATTGTGAGTATCACTCTTGTTTTGATGGAGGAGGCAAAGGCATGTCCGAGTTGAATATGTCCACCGCAATCAGCCAGGAGCCGTCTTCCTGTTTTCGTCGAATCTCAACGTACTTGAGGGTGTCTTGAATCGGCTCCGGTGCACCTTCCGGAACTATCGTCATGGATAACGTTCCGCGTACAAAGGCCAGGTCACCACGTGCATCGATTTCCTCTGCTGCCAGATTGAAATCTGTCAAGGGCGGAAAGGCCTTCATCCAGGTCAGAATCGCTTCACGACTGTGTATTGCAGGCTGGTTCGGAAGCATCAAAACGGCATCCTCGGTGTACAATGCTGCTGCTGCCGTCCAATCCGTGGAGGCGACGGCTTGGTTATAAGCCTCAATGCTGGCATTGATAGCCGCGACATCTGCATCCGATAATGTTTTCACTAGAGCGGCTGCTTCTTCAGCGGCTTCTTCAACCGGTTTCTGGCAGCAAAAAGTTAAACACAGAAGAAAGACCAATGAAATGACCATAAGTTGTTTTTTCATTTTCCCCTCTTCGGGCTTATTTGATGCTTAAATTAAATCTCTTCTATCGATCAAAGTCAACTCAATTAAATCCAGAGCAAAACAAATGGGGAGAGCTGAAAGAGATCTACGCTGCTTATAAGAATAATTTCGGAGCCTAAAACACAGATTAAGTTGCTATCTAAGTCTTGTTTAAACTATGCTCTATTAACAAGAGCAAAATCAGCTGGTTGTTCCCTGTATAATATCATTCCAGCTTTTATTTCAACTGAAATAAAACTTTTATCTTTCCGTTTAATTCTTATCCTGTATATGAAGGGAGTGTTGTTTCCGGCAATGCGAATATTAGATATCGCCTTCACTTTAGTAAAGTCATCAGGATGAACATATCTAATGAACAGAGTTCCTATCACTTCCTCAGAAGAGTAGCCTACTAGTTGGAGCAGTGGTGAATTTATACGAACAATAATCCCTTTCTGAATAATAATCATGGCCTCAGTTGCATGTTTAAAAAGAACATCATATTTCTG
>JAFGNQ010000099.1 GCA_016926925.1 Candidatus Aminicenantota bacterium | reverse complement strand
GTCTGCCACATCGCCGTGGGCTGGCCGGCCATGGGCACCATCAAATCGAAGCGCATGCCGCTCAAGGAGATGGTCATCCCTTAACCTGGACTATTCATGAAAAAGGGAGACGCGTGAATAATCCTGATCAACAGAGCTCTTTAAATGTGCTTGAAGGAGATCGAAATGGAAGATAAGTTCAGGCTCAATATACCCCGGTTACAGGTCCTTTCCTGCGATAGACTGGAACAGATCCATCTCTCCACTCTGGAGGTATTGCGCAGGACGGGTGTTGCTGTGAAAGATCCGCGTGCGGTCGGCATATTTAAAGAAGGAGGGTGTTTCGTCGATGGAGATCGGGTCAGGATCCCGCCTCATCTTGTCGAAGCGGCTCTGAAAAACCTGCCGCCGCGGATTTGTCTTTGTGACAGGTCCGGCGCTCCTGCTCTATTTTTAGAAAAAAACAATGTCTATTTCGGCACGGGGTCGGACACTCCAAATATTATCGATCCTTACGCCGGAGAGCGAAGACAAGCCGTACTCAACGACATCGTCAACGTTTCCAAGATCGTCGATGCCTGCGATGAGATGAGCTTTCTGATGTGTTCGGGGATCGCCGCCGACGTCAACCCGGCCGTTTCCGATCTCTATCACTTCGAGGCCATGGTGAACAACACGGAAAAACCCATCATTTTTACAGCCTGGAGTCTGGAAAATTTGAAAGCGATCGTCAACATGGCCGAAACTGTGGCCGGGGGCGAAGATATATTGAGAAACAGTCCTTTTATCGCTCTTTACACCGAACCGATATCACCCCTGCAGCTGGCAGAGGAATCCACGCAAAAAATCATGTACATGGCGGAGAAAAGGCTACCCGTCGTCTATACTCCCTGTCTGATCACCGGGGCTATAGGCCCGGTCACTCTTGCCGGAGGAATCGTTCAAGCCAATGCCGAGATGCTGGCAGGCTATGTCTTGGCGAACCTCATTACTGAAGGGTCCCCTTTCATCTACGGGGGCGGTGTGGGGCCGATGGATATGGGAACAGGAGTTTGGAGTTATGCCTCGCCAGAGTTTATGCTGGCGACCGCTGCACTTGCGGATATGTCGAAATTTTACCAAATTCCCGTATTCAGCTTTGCCGGCTGTTCGGATGCAAAAACATATGACCAACAGGCATCTCTCGAAGGATCTCTGTGGATTTTGATGGTGTCCCTTTTCGGAGGGAATCTCGTTCATGATGTGGGCTACGTGGAGAGCGGATTGACGACATCGTACGAACAGCTTGTGGTCTCGAATGAAGTTGCGGGCATGGTGAGGCGCATCATAGGAGGTTTTGAGATTAGCGAAGAGACGTTGGCGCTGGATTTGATTCATTCTGTCGGACCCGGTGGAGAATATCTTACAAGTGAACACACGCTGAAGCATTTCAAGAAAAATTGGTTTCCCGGACTTATTTCGCGCAGTCCCTATGAGAAGTGGGAACAGCAGGGGAAAAAGGACTTGGGACAAAGAGCCAACGAGAAAATCCGGGAGATTCTTGAAAATCATGTGCCCAAACCTCTCGACGGCAAACTCAGGGATGAACTCACCCGCATCGTTTCTTCCTTGGATACGAGACGGCAGAGGTAGCTCAAGTCTATTCAAGCAGAGAGGCTTCTCTTGACAATTGAGGGGACAATTTTATAATTTAAAATGAAGTGATCGATCATGTATCAGTTGGTTTTTAAAAAAAGCAAAAGCGTGCCGCTTACAGCGACCATCAGCGATGTCATCTACCAGGATATGAAAGAGGCTATCTTAAAAAGAAAACTGAGACCGAACCAAAGAATCCGAATCCGTGAAATTGCCAGATTTTTGGGTGTGAGTCAGAGTCCGGTGCGGGATGCCATCCAGAGGCTTTCCGCTGAAAAGTTCGTATCCGTCGCTGCGCGAAGTGAGGTCAAAGTTGTGGATGTGGGCGTTGATGAAGGCCGCAAAATTATCGAGTTTATACGGATTCTCGATACGGGTTGTATCGAAAAGGTCATTGAAACCATATCGGAAAAGGCCTTGGGTGAGCTCAAGGATATGACCCGGAAGCTCGGGGAGCTTTATAAATCCAAAGATATCGAACGCTATCTTGAGAAAAATCAGAGAATACACGAAAGGATCTGGAGAGTATGCGGCAACGACTTCATTTATAATACACTCGTTCAGGCCATGGAGAGGATGCAAATGGTGGAGAGCCGATACATCTCGTATTTCACGGATCAAAAATACCTTAAGCTGTCCTGGGAAGATCACCGGAGCCTCATCGTTTCCATAGAGAAAAAGGATGTCGCAAAGGCGAAGAAAATATTATCCCTTCACTGGAAATACAGGTAACTTTATCTTGCCGTTCCCCTCGAAACGTTAAAATATAAGAATTTCCTTTTCTCTCCCATCTCCTCGTCTGCCATCAGGAGTTCTTGCTGGACAATCCGAGGCGACTGAGAAAATAGTGATTTGTCTACATCTGAATTTTCTGATACTATCCCCTCAGCTATGAAAGGGAAGGGTATCTAAATGAGAGAAATGCACATTCGAAATTTTCCAACTTTCACTCCATTAGGAATAATAATTGTTTTTCTTTTCGCTTTGGTACTCCAAGTTGCTAAGGTTATTATTATTCCCACATAAAAGACGGTTTCAATGAACATAGTCATTACATCCGGCCTATTGGGATGATAAAATCAGAGTTCAAAATTCAGTTCAAGGAGGAAATTATATGAATTTGATACGAAAGCCAATTGAAATCATCAGAGAAAATAAAAAAGTCTACATTATCGTCAACGCGGTCTTCTACGGTCTGATCCTTCTTGGCATGGTCATCACCTCTTTTTTTCCCGAATTGCAAGTCAATGCGCTTGCAGGTGCTGAGAAGGATCTTTCATCAGGGTGGTTGTCAACTGCTGGCTCTGCCTATAGCAGCGGTAATCTATTAGCTGCCATGGGTCTTACATTTTTTATAAATTTTTCAATCGGTACATTCCTGACTATGACGATACCGTCGTTTGTCATACCATTTAGTGGCCTGTTAATGGGAATATACCGCGCATTTTTTTGGGGTATTCTGTTTTCACCGATTTCTCCGGATATGCGGGCTCCCATGATTCCACATTATTTGACGATATTGATTGAAGGGCAGGCCTATGTCGTTGCCATGTTCGCGATATATCTGCATGGAAAATCCTTTCTATTCCCGAAAAGCATCGGCATAAAGTCCCGTTGGAACGGATATAAGCACGGGCTTGTTCAATCAGCCTGGATGTACGTGCCACTGACTATACTTTTGCTGGTTGCAGCGGTCTATGAGGCTTTTGATGTGATTTTACTCGTGCCATTGTTTAAATGAAAAGTATGTATACGGCCCGGCATACATGTCGGGTGAACACATAAAGACCCGGACCGGACAGCCTCTTCATTCTGAACAAGGCCAGGAAAAACGGACAATAGCTCTATAACCATTAGGAACCGCCTGATTGACATCAAAGGCTATAGCCAGAAATCGGGGTGAGCCACAGAGCTGTTCATGGCTTCCCTGAACTGCCCCCCGACATTGCTACACATGCAAAGTGAGAGAATCGGAAGAAATATTCCCCTTTTCCCCTCGTCTGCCATCAGGAGTTCTTGCTGGACAATCCGAGGCGGGGGTGGCCGTTCGGCCATGAAGTTGAGTTTGAGGTGAGCAATAATCTTGTCGATAACTTTATGATTTTCGATGAAGGCGATGATTCGCATATGGCTGCCGCACTCCGGACAGGAATCCATTACTTGAGCAAGCTGACTGGAAACGGTGCTACAGACCTCGGAAGAACTCCGGTTTGAGGGGGATCTTTCCGCTGAGGGCTTGATCGATGACGGCCACAAGCTTCTTTTTGTCTTTGGACAGGATGCCTTCCAGCGGGAGGTAATTCGAGGCGTGGTTGGTCCGGAAAATGATTTTCTCTGTTTCGATATTTTGGATGATCGTCCTCATTTCCCGGAGGAGCCCTTTTTCGTCGGGGAGGATAAAGGCTCCGGTTTTGAGATCTTTGAAGAGGGGGGTGCCCTTGACGATCATGAGGGTCAGGAGGCTGAAATAGCGGGGCTTCATGGCCGATACGGCAGAGGCGGTTTCGATTGCGTGTTCTTTGGAGAGATCGATCCCACCGAGGCCGAGAAGGCCTATGACCGAGGTTTTCATCCCGTTTTGCTGGGCCTTGAGGACGGCCGCGATCATCTCCTCTGCTGTGGCTCCCTTATGGACTCTTTTCAGGACCCGGTCCGAGCCGCTTTCGAGTCCGATGTATCCGATGGTGAGCTTCCTTTGGACGAGATGTTGGATTTCCTCATCGCTTTTGGAGAGGATATCCCGGGCGTTGAAGTAGATCCCGATCCGTCCAAGTTCGGGGAAGGCTTCGTTCAGAAGATCCAGGATGGGCAGGAGCCTGTCCGCCGAGAGGACGAGCCCGTCTCCGTCACAGAGGAAAACCCGTTTCACTTCTGGGTAGGCTTGGCGGGCCAGGCGGATGTCTTCGGCGATTTCGTCAAAGGGCCGGATTTGAAACGGCTTGTCAAGATAAGCCGGGCAGAAGGTGCATCGATTCCAGGAGCAGCCGTATGTGATCTGCAGGAGATAGCTGTTCGCCTCGCTGGGGGGCCTTATGACCTGTCCTTTATACCTCATTGCGCTGGTGCTTTCGTTTTCTTGTGTCGATTCCTTATTATAGAGCGGGAGCGGATAAATATCGAGCCGTAATCGCTGTCGGATGATTAAAGAAAAACTTCTTGAAGGGAGATATGAAAGAATTGAAAGGAGGAGGCTCACCTGGCTTGACGGAAAAAACGCCATATATTAATGGATGATGGGTTTTGCAATGCCCCGCCCGATCCGATTCGGGACACCCTTAAAACACGATGATCAGACCCAGCTGGGCGCTCAGGATGCCGATTAAAATTCCCGCCAGCAACACTGTACCCGCATTCACCGGGTCCAGAATCATTACGCCAAGGAGGAGCGCAACATACAGATACCCGTTTCCCAGAAAGGAAAGCATCAGCATCAAGCGGTCAAAAGGTTTGAATTCCTGCCG
>JAFGNQ010000012.1 GCA_016926925.1 Candidatus Aminicenantota bacterium | reverse complement strand
CGCAGGGGGATTTACGCCCATGCCAGATTTTGAAGCAAAAGCGGCCTGCAAGTTCGTCGGTGGTCATGCCGACCGATTCGGCGGCGGCTTTGTTGGCCCAGATGATTTTCTGCTCTGTATCCTGGTAGATCACCAATTCGGAAATAGAGCTCAAAATGAGCGCCTTGAGATACTCCGATTTCTTGAGTTCTTCATCAAGTTGTCTGAGCGTTGATTCCGATATTTCCAATTCCTTGACGCGCTGATGCAAGAGTGCCAGCTCATGGCTGCGGTGATGTCTCACTTCCTCATCTCTCTTCGAGGAGATTGTTGTTTCTTGTTGATAAATTTTAAAACAAGAATTTGGTACGACACAGACATGCCGGACAAAACCTGTCGGGCTGAGTGCATTTGATACCCTAATTCCCCATGATCAGCGAATTTCTCCCCAGATAATTCGCCGCTATGCTACATTTCTTATTTATAATGATTTTCTGCGAGATGTCAAATCCTGAGTTATTCATAAAAAATGGCGGCACTTTCAATCTTAAGAGCTTCCAATCTTATTGCCGCCATTTTTTACCCTTCGGGCGAGCCGATCTTGCTACAAAGCCTTTGTTGCAGCAACTTCGACTCGTGAATAATTCAGGTTATTTGATATAATAAGCAAATTCTGAGATAAGAGAGAAGGAGGCTATGATGAAAAGATTCCACTATCCAGGCCAAATTTCAGAGACCGGATACATCACTCCCTTGATACTTGTCTTTGCCTTCCTCTGCTTAATCCTTATGTTCGGATGCGCCGATAAAACGGAATTCGGTGGCAAGGTGATGGAACAAGAGCTCGATATTCAGGCTAACCTCGTCTTTTTTTATTATAAGGATCTGGAGGCCGCACAAAGGTTTTACAGGGAAGTCCTGGGATTGGAGATGGTTCTTGATTACGGATTCGCCAAACTGTTCAGGATCTCTCAGACTTCCTACATAGGTCTTGTTGAAGAAAGCAAAGGGATGCATTCATCCGATGAGCCCAAAACGGTGACCCTCTCTTTTGTGACCGAACAGGTCGATGGATGGTATGAATATCTGGTCGGGCAAGGTGTCGAAATGCGGGGTCCCATAAAGGATGCAACTCGCCATCCGACACGAGGCTTTGTCGCCTATGATCCCGGGGGGTACTATCTGGAATTCGAACGCTTCCTTGATCATCCTCAGAATGAGGAGCTTTTAGAAATGCTAGCAGGCCGAGATGCCGTTTATCCGGCAGATGGTGCGGAATCTGCAAGGCCGAAAAACTTGGGTATCCAGGCTAACATCATATGGCTCTATTATAAAGATCTTGAGGCTGCCCAAAGTTTCTATAAAGACATTTTCGGATTCCAACTTCTTGTCGATCAGGGATTTGCCAAAGTCTACTCGTCTTCTCCCACAGCTTTTGTGGGACTCGTGGATGAAGCGCAGGGTTTGCATCGCTTCAGCGAAGAAAAAGCCGTGACCGTTTCCTTTATCTCGGAGCAGATCGATGTGTGGTACACATTTCTCCTGTCAAAAGATTTAAAAATGAGAGATGCGCTGGCTGATTCGGGAGCCATTCCCGTTCGGGCGTTTGTCACATATGATACAGCCGGATATTTCATAGAGTTCGACCGATTCCTTCCAGATGAGCGGAACGACGCAATCCTTCGTTACTTAGGGATGAAATAGAGACGACATTAATCTCTCAGTGTCGTATCCTGCTGGAAACATGATGAGAGGGATGCATTTCCGTTTCCGTGATCATCTCAAACTCAATGATAGGAGGAAGAGCTCGTCCTTGTCTGTATTCGTCGAAGACCTCCCCAACCAACCACTATGCGGCTTATACAGACAAGGCCTCGCTCTTCGTAACTGTCTTTGTGAGCCGAAGACTCCTTCGCCAATCACCATGCGACTCAAACGAAATATGAATCGAACTTGCATTTCTCCTGTCACTCTGCGACTCGTACGGACGATGACTTGCTTTTATTGCTGATGTCAGTACCTTTATCATGGGGACGGAAATGCATGCTTGGGAGATGTCTTTATTGCATAAAATCGGAGTATCAATTATCATAAGATCTTCAATGAAGAATGAGGATAACATGAGAGGAACCACCATCATCTGTATCCGACACAAAGGTAAAGTCGCCATTGCCGGAGACGGGCAGGTTACGCTTGGGGAGACTGTTCTAAAGAAAAAAGCGAACAAAACCCGTTTGCTGTACCAGGGAAAGATATTGGCCGGCTTTTCCGGGGCCACTTCGGATGCATTTGCCCTCTTTTCGCGCTTCGAGGCCAAACTGGAAGAGTACCGCGGAAATCTGCCTCGGGCGGCTATAGAGCTTGCCAAAGACTGGCGGCTCGATAGGTCTCTCAGAAGGTTGGAAGCCCTTCTCATCGTCGCCGATAAAGACAATTCTTTTCTCATCTCAGGTACCGGCGATGTGGTGGAGCCGGACGATGGAATTATCGCCATCGGCTCAGGAGGTGCCTACGCGCTGGCTGCGGCGAGAGCCTTGCTCAAACACACAGGCCTGTCCGCTAAAGAGCTTACGATAGAAGCCATGAAGGTCAGCTCGGAAATCTGCATCTACACGAATGATAAAATAACCGTCGAGGAGCTTTAGATGGCAATTCTACTTCCTGCATCTCTGGAGCAAGATCGAGATAAACTGTTGGATAAGGAGCTCACCCCTCAGGAAATTGTCGCAGAACTGGACAAGTACATCATTCGGCAGGAGGCGGCCAAGAAAGCTGTTGCCATCGCCCTCCGAAACAGGTTTCGAAGGCGGAAACTCCCGCCCGATCTGGCCGATGAAATAGCGCCAAAAAACATCTTGATGATCGGACCTACGGGGGTGGGAAAGACGGAGATTTCGCGAAGGCTGGCAAAACTGACTTCCTCTCCGTTTCTCAAGATAGAAGCCAGCAAATTTACTGAAGTGGGATACGTCGGCCGCGACGTTGAATCCATGATCAGGGACCTGGTCCGCATGGCTGTCGACATGGTGAGTCAGGAAAAAATTGAGGAAGTGAAAGACAAGGCCGCCCAAAATGTCGAAGAGAAGATCCTGGATATTCTGCTTCCCCCTCTGCGGAGAAAGCCTGAGATTGGATCCGAAGAAGACATGAACAGGTTCAAGGAAACCAGAGAGAAACTGCGCACACAGCTCAGATCCGGATATCTGGAAGACAGGATGGTCGAGATAGACGTCAAAGAGAAAATGTCCTCGCCTTTCGAGATTTTTTCAAGTTCCGGAGTTGAGGAAATCGGCATTCAAATACAGGAAATCATTCCCGGACTCGGCGGGGGAAAGTCCAAAAAAAGGAAAATGAAGATCGAGGAAGCCCGGGGTTATTTGCTTGAAGAAGAGCAAAAAAGGCTGGTCGACATGGACCAGGTGGCTCGACTTGCCGTTGACAGGGTCGAGCACTCCGGCATCATCTTTCTCGATGAAGTGGACAAAATCGCCGGCCGGGAAGGCGGACATGGTCCGGAAGTCAGCCGGGAAGGTGTGCAGCGGGATCTCTTGCCCATCATCGAAGGCACGACCGTGAACACACGTTACGGATTGGTCCGGACTGACCATATTCTTTTTATCGGAGCCGGCGCGTTCCATGTCACGAAGCCCTCGGATTTGATCCCGGAACTTCAGGGAAGATTCCCCATCAGAGTTGAGCTTTCGTCCCTGGATAAAGACGATTTCAAAAAGATTTTGACGGAGCCGGAAAATGCTCTGATTAAGCAGTACTGTGCCCTCATGGCAACCGAAGGTCTGACAGTCGTGTTCACGGATGATGCCATCGAAGAAATCGCCGAAATCGCTGAAAAAGTCAATGATGTGAACGAGAACATCGGAGCCCGGCGTCTGTACACGATCTTGGAAAAGGTTATGGAAGAGATCTCTTTTTCCGCTCCCAATATTAAAAGGAAAAAAATCACCATAGACAATAAGTACGTTAAAAAGCAGCTCAAAGACATCATTGAGGATGAGGATCTAAGTCGATTTATTCTTTGATGAAAAAAGCCTTACCTTTGTTTCTCTTGTCCTTTGCCGTTTTTCCTACGTACTTCTGCGGTAGAAAGGGGCCTATCTATCCTCCTTTTGTAAAAATTCCAAAGCCGATTGAAGAATTTCAGGCATTCCAAAGAGGAGACAAGATCCTACTCAACTGGAACAATCCTACAACATACACCGACGGAGGCCCTTTGGAAGAGATCAGCCGGGTGGAGATCTGGTTATTCATCAAGGTCGAGGAACCCAAGAAAGATTCGGGTGCCGCCGAAAGCGAAGCCGAGGAGGAAGATAAGAAGGAGCTTCCTGCGACCGAAGAGCCGTTTCCAAAAAAGGCTCGAGTGTTGGCCACGATTACGAAAGAGACTTTTCCTGATTATCATAAACCGGAGAAGGATACGACTCTTCCGGATGATTTTATTTACTCCCACCAACTTTCGATCGAAGACTTGGCGGACAAGACTTTCACCTTCGGCCTGAAAGTTTGGGATGACAGGAAAAAGGAATCCGATTTTTCCGCTTTGTTATCGGTAAAACCCAAAGCCTTTCCTCTGCCGCCCACCGGTCTCGAAATGACCGTTTCGGAGGAAAAGATCGACATCGAGTGGAGCCCTCCGGAAAAAAACATCGATGACTCATCTCCCGCAGATGTCAAGGGATATGTGATTTACAGGAAATCGGAGGAAGGAGGATTGCGCCGGTTGAGCCCGGATTTGGTCAGGGAAACAAAATTCGCCGATAAAGATTTCCGGTTCAAAGTTGCCTACACATATTTTGTCAGAGCATCGGCCAGCGATAGTCCTCCATTCCTGGAGAGCGGTGACTCCGATGCCGGTGAAATTGTCCCCAAGGATACTTTTCCTCCTCAGCGTCCCAAGGGATTGGTCGGTATCTCCGGAGACAGCTTTATCTCTCTGAGTTGGAATACTAACAGAGAGTCGGATCTGGCCGGCTACAGAGTCTGGAGGAAAGGGGAGGACGAGCAAAATTACGTGGCGCTCACGGAAACGATTCGTGACAGTGTCTATAACGATGCCGCGGTTGAAAAGAACAAGCGATACCATTATGCTGTATCCGCCTTGGATAAATCCGGCAACGAAAGCAAAAAATCCGAGAGTATCGCTATCAATTCAGGGAGGGGGCCTTCGTGAAAATATATCGGTACAAATACAAAGAAAAAATTTCATTCGGGGTGTTAAAGGAAGAGAGACTTGCTCCCATATCGGGTTCGATCTTCAGAAAATTCCATACCAAGCGCGGGAGTATCCCGATCAGCGAAGTCATACTGCTGGCTCCCGTCAGGCCCACGAAGATCGTCGCCCTCGGACGCAACTATAAAGACCATGCGGCCGAAATGGGAGCATCCCTGCCTGAAGAACCGCTGATTTTTCTCAAACCGGCCACATGCCTTGTGGGTCCTGACGAAATTATCGTCTATCCCAAAATGTCAAAGAGAGTCGATTTTGAGGGGGAGCTTGCCGTGGTCATTCGTAAAAAGGCCAGGCTTCTCGGCGATGAGGATGATGTCGATGATTACATTCTGGGGTATACGTGCTTCAATGATGTGACTGCCCGGGACCTGCAGAGCAAGGATGTGCAGTTTACCAGGGGAAAGTCCTTCGATACGTTTGCTCCCTGCGGACCCTGTGTCGTCACGGATATTGATCCCGGAAATCTCAAAATCAAAACCTTTTTGAATGGAAAACTTCGCCAATCGGGAAACACAAAAAACCTGATTTTTCCCGTTCCTCATCTTGTAAAATTCATATCCCAAATCATGACGTTGAACCCGGGGGACCTGATCGCCACCGGCACTCCTGCAGGAATAGGACCGATGGTTCCAGGAGACAGGGTGGACGTTCAGATCGAGGGTATCGGAGTGCTTTCCAATAGAGTCATGAAAATCAAATAATTCCTTAGATGTCATTCCGTCCATCCCTGGACATTTTTTTGTTTGGTTTAAGAAGTGAGAATGTGGTAGATTAGCCAGTGTAATAATTAGCCTGGATTATTCACGAGCCGAGGTTGCTGCAAAAGCGAGGAAGCGGCCCATGAAGCTGTGCTGAACTACTGCGAGCCGACCTAACCTAATCCGGGCTGCAACGAAGGCTTTGTAGTGAGATTGGCTCGCCCGAAGGGTACAAAAAGCTGATTATGGAGAAATTTCCTTGGTAATGGACACATCAGCTTTTTTTATGAATAATTCAAGTAAGATAAATTGAGGAGGTGACGATGCAAATCTTTTTAGATACGGCGAATTTGGATCATATAAAAGAAGCAACAAGCTGGGGAATCATTGACGGTGTGACGACAAATCCCACTTTGGTTTCCAAGGAAAACATGGATTTAGAGACGCTTATCAAGGAGATTTGCCGTGTGGTTCCGGGACCTGTGAGTGTCGAGAGCGTTTCCACTCGAGCGAACGACATCATTAAAGAAGCGAGAAAGCTAGCTAAGCTCGCCGAGAATATAGTTGTGAAGGTACCGATCACGGTGGAAGGTCTCAAAGCGATCAAGGCTTTGGCCCTGGAAGGAATCGATGTAAATACGACTCTCATTTTCTCGCTTCCTCAAGCTCTGCTTGCCGCAAAAGCGGGGGCCCGCTATGTCAGTCCTTTTGTTGGAAGGTTGGATGACATTTCTCATGACGGGCTGGAATTGGTGGATCAAATCCTGACGGTTTTCAACAACTACGGATTCGAAACCGAGGTTATCGTTGCCAGTATCCGACATCCCCTCCATGTTGTTGAAGCGGCGGTCATGGGGGCCGATATCGCCACCATGCCCTATTCTTCGCTGGAAAAACTCGTCAAGCACCCCTTAACCGATATAGGGATTGAGAAATTTTTAAACGACTGGAAGAAAGTCCAGAAACGCTGATCGAACGGCTAAAATGAGTATCGAAAAGAAGATTAAAGAAGTCAACAGACGGCACGGCTTGGCTGATCTGGGAGGAGGCAGGGACCGGATTGCCAAAAGACACAAAACCGGAAGGCTTACTGCCCGGGAGCGCGTCATTCTTCTCTTGGATTCAGACTCTTTCCATGAGACGGATAAGCTCGTCGTGCACCGCTGCCACGACTTTGGAATGGAGAAAAAGAAGTTTTACGCTGACGGAGTCGTGACCGGCCATGGGACCATAGACGGCCGGAACGTTTTTGTTTTCGCTCAGGATTTCACCGTGTTCGGCGGTTCCCTCAGTGAAACCTATGGGGCGAAGATCTGCAAGATCATGGATCTTGCCATGAAATCGGGATCCCCTGTCATAGGGCTCAATGATTCCGGAGGTGCCCGGATTCAGGAAGGCGTGGCGAGTTTGGCCGCTTATGCGGATATTTTTCTGAGGAATGTTCTCGCTTCAGGCGTCATACCTCAAATATCGGCCATCATGGGGCCATGTGCCGGAGGGGCGGTTTATTCTCCGGCCATAACCGATTTCATCATCATGACCAAAGGAATCAGCAATATGTTCATCACCGGTCCGGATGTGATCAAAGCTGTGACCCATGAGGATGTATCCATGGAGGAGCTGGGAGGTGCGGAGACCCATAACGCCCTCAGCGGTGTGGCTCACTTCGCTGCGGAAAATGAAGAGCAGACTCTCCTATTGATTCGTGAGTTGCTGTCTTTCATTCCTGATAACAATATGGAAGATCCTCCGGAGAGAGAGACATCCGATCCCGCTGACCGGGTGAATGAAGAGTTGAATTTCATTGTTCCCGACGATCCGAACAACCCTTATGACATCAGGAAAATTATAAGAGAAATCCTGGACGAAAACTATTTTTTCGAAGTGCAGGAATACTACGCCAAGAATATCGTCATCGGTTTCGGCCGTCTGGACGGCAAATCCGTAGGCATCGTCGCCAACCAGCCGGATCATCTGGCGGGAGTTTTGGATATCAATTCGTCGGATAAGGGTGCACGTTTTGTGCGTTTCTGCGACGCTTTCAACATCCCTCTCATCACTTTTGAGGATGTGCCCGGATTTCTGCCGGGGGTTTCCCAGGAGCACGGAGGGATCATCCGCCATGGAGCCAAGCTGCTTTATGCCTTTGCTGAGGCGACCGTTCCCAAAATAACCGTCATCACCCGAAAGGCCTATGGTGGAGCCTACTGTGTTATGGCCTCCAAACACATAAGGGCGGATATCAACTATGTCTACCCTTCGGCGGAAATCGCAGTAATGGGGCCGGAGGGTGCTGTGAATATCGTCTATAAACGGGAGCTGGAGGAAGCTGCGAATCCGGGAGAAATGCGCCGGACCAAAATCGATGAATTCAGGCAAAAATTCGCCAATCCCTTTGTCGCCTGCGAACGCGGTTACTGCGATGAGATCATTGAACCTAAATTCACACGGCCGAAACTGATCGCTGCTCTGCGGATGCTGGAGACAAAGAGAGACCAGAATCCGCCGAGGAAGCATGGGAATATCCCCCTCTAACTCTTCCTGGGTTATTCATAAAAAAAGCTGATGTTTTCCTTACAAAAATTATCTCTCCAATAATCAGCTTTTTTTACCTTCCAGGCGAGCCGATCTTGCTGCAAATCAAGGTATCCATCTTTACAGTGAACTTATTCTTACTTGCAGCAACTTAAACCTTCAACCTCGACTCGTGAATAACCCAGGCGTCTGGATGATTCTCTAGATAAGGTCTTTTCCTTAAAGATTCGAGAAAGGCTTGAGTGCAGGAACAACCGTACTCTGCCGCCATTGAGAAATCGTCGTGGACAATCATTCGTCAGGATACTATAATTGCTTCTGCAGTTTGTGAAGGTGTATGTGTCGGGAAAAAAGCGAGGTACACCGACAGGAAAGATAATGCCGAAATTGTTTCGAAAAATTTTGATAGCCAACAGAGGGGAAATAGCAGTCCGGGTCATCCGCGCCTGTCGCGAGATGGGCATCACATCCGTAGCTGTCTTTTCGGAAGTGGACAGAAAAGCCCTTCATGTGCGTTTTGCCGATGAAGCCTATTATATAGGAGAGGCCAAACCCTCTGCCAGCTATCTCAACATCGAGAAGATTATTGAAGTGGCAAAAAAAAGCAAAGCCGAAGCCCTTCACCCCGGCTACGGATTCTTGGCCGAAAATTCCAACCTGGTTAGACGGTGTGAAAAAGAGGGAATCGTCTTCATCGGCCCCTCCTCCGAACCTATGGAGATAATGGGAAAGAAGACAACTTCGCGCGCCCGGATGGCCCAAGCAGGAGTGCCGATCGTTCCCGGCACCCTCGAACCCATTGACGACGAGAAATTTTTGGCTGTCAAAGCCGAAGAAATCGGATTCCCGTTGATATTGAAGGCTACGGCCGGGGGGGGCGGTAAGGGATTAAGACAGGTCAAAAAAAAGGAAGAACTTCTGAATGCTTTCCGTTTGGCGCAGTCTGAAGCCGACTCGAGCTTCAACGATCCTTCCGTCTACATGGAAAAATATATTGATGAACCCCATCACATCGAAATCCAAATTTTGGTCGATAATTTTGGAAATGCCGTATACCTTGGAGAAAGAGAGTGCTCCATACAACGACGTTATCAGAAGGTTCTTGAAGAAACACCTTCTCCCTTCTTGGATGAAAAAACCCGTTGCGAGATGGGGGCGGTCGCAGTTCAAGCAGCATCTGCAGTGAATTACCGTAACGCCGGCACAGTGGAGTTTATAGTCGACAAGGACAGGAACTTCTATTTTCTCGAGATGAACACGCGCCTCCAAGTCGAACACCCTGTTACCGAGATGGTGACCGGAATTGACTTGGTGAAAAATCAGATTGAGATTGCCTCCGGTTATCCTCTGGAGTTCCGTCAGGAAGACATCAATCCCTCAGGTGCTTCCATCCAATGTCGTATTTACGCAGAAGATCCTGATAATAATTTCATGCCTTCACCGGGCAAGATAACGCATTTGCTCGCTCCAGCAGGGGGAGTCGGTGTTCGTTATGATAACGGCACTTATGAAGGATATGAAGTTCCGCTCGATTATGATCCTTTGCTTTCGAAGCTCATCTCCTGGGGAAGAAACAGAGAGGAAGCCATCCGGCGCATGCTCAGGGCTTTGTCCGAGTATCAAGTTTATGGGATAAAAACGACAATTCCCTTTTTCAAAAGAATTCTTTTACACCCCAAATTTCTCGCCGGGGATTACAACACCCATTTCATCGCTCAGATGGAGATGGAGGAGGACGGGACCGATAGAGAGGAAGAGACAGTTGCTCTTATTACGGCTGGGATAAAAACCCTTATGGAGAGCAGGCTTCGGGCCGATACCAAAAATAAGAAAAAAATCAGCAATTGGAAATTTCAGGGCAGACTGCAAAATTTCAAAGACAGGTTTTGAGATGAACGTATCATTCTGGCTGAACAACAAGGAGTACAAGCTCAGCCTAAGAGAAAAGGCGAAAAACCGCATACAGGTGGCTTTGGGTAAAAGGATGTATGATGTGTCGGTGGAATTCTTGAGCTCTGCTGAAATACTTTTGAACATCGACGGCAAAGTTTTTAACGCCATCATTTGCCCCAATACTTCCTCCTATTCTGTCTGCATCAACGGAAAGAGCTATGCAATCGAGAAAAAAACCGCTTCCAAGATTTTGAGAGGAAGTTCGGGTGAAAGACGAAAACAGGATATCAAAACCTTCATGCCGGGCAAAATCGTGAATATCTTGGTCGAAGAAGGATCTAAGGTCGAAGAAGGACAGGCTGTATTGATTCTCGAAGCCATGAAAATGCAAAACGAGATTAAATCACCCCAGAAAGGGAAAATCACTAAGATAGGACCGAAGCAAGGGACTTCCGTTGAAACGGGTGCCTTGCTTTTCTCAGTCGAATAATCCCGTATCGATCAGGCTTGTGTGCGCGTTCGTCACAGTTCATTTTCGTCGAAGACCTTTCCACCCTCCCCATACGACTCGAACTGACTGTGACTCGCACGAGCTTTCCCCCTTTCACAATGGGACTCATCCGATTGAGGACTCGCTCTCCTTCCCTATACCCATACACTTTCGCTTCAATGGAAATACATCCCAACACGGCCAAAAGTGTCGGCGGTTTTTGTGGATAATTCAGGCGAATTAGACCGAAATGAGGAAAAATGCTATAGTGATATACCGGTTTGATCCAGGATAAAAAGGAATAGGAGCACATCCCGCAAGGAAAAAAGAAGTGCGAAGTTACGGCTTTTCCGAATTGATGAGTGTCTACAGGAGGGTCAGGCGGCTCTTGGTGATCGCAATTGTCTTGTTTGTTGTTTCGGGAATGGGGATCACCCTCAAGAATATCGTTCTCAACCAGATAAAGAAAGAAATCCAGGATAAATTCGGTTACACCAGACTCTATCTGAACCTCTTCCCTCCTTCTCTTATTCTGGAAGATGCAAGATCTGTATCCGTATCCCCGTTTTTCTCTGCCAAAAAAGTTGCTATCGGCATTTCCTATCGTTCTCTTTTCTCTAGAGAGAAACCGGTTACCGTGATTGTCGAAAGTCCTGTTCTTCGAGTCTCCAGAGCAACCAGGAGCGAAGGAGAACCTGGCGATTTCAGGTTGATTTTTCCCTTTACGGTGGACAAAGTTTTGTTACGGGATGGAGAGCTCTATTTTTGGGGAAGTGAAGTACGCTTTCAAGCAGGGGGCATCAATGCTCACCTCTCTCAAAAAGGGGACAGATACACTATGAATGCCGAGGTCGAAACATATGAGCTTGCATTGGGCCAACTTCAAAATGAGATTCAGGGACGATTGAGCTTGGCGCTCGAGGGTCAAGGGGATTCCATCCATATCCAAAAAGCGAGAATCAGCAGTCCTCAGGGAATCCTGCGGGCCGAAGGGACTTTGGTCAATCCATCGGATCCGGAAATTCAAATCAACACTTCCTATAACGTTCAAATCGACCTGATAGCAAAACTCCTGGACCTCCCCTTCGATTATGAAGGCCAGGCTCAAGGCAAGGGTGTCCTGTTGCGGGAGAATGGAGGAGTCCGTTTTACCGGTTCTCTCTCGAGTGATACCCTTGTGTTCAACCAGACTCATATGGGCCGTGTCAACGGTGATCTCGATTTTAGTCAGAGCGCGGGAGGCCTTCTGGATCTGAACATCCAAAGAAAGAATTTTCCAGGAGGGCATCTGCGGCTTCGTTTTCACGACGATAAGGTCGAGGGAACCGTCCGAGCTGTGCACCTGGATCCCATAATGAAGTATATCAAGGTTCCCTGGCCTGTGCTTTCTCCCGTCTGGGGTACTTTTTCTGTCATCAATGAACGCATCACTGCAAAAGCTGAATTTAGAGATGATGTGGAAGATGGTACCGGCAAGGAGTTTTTGTTCCGTGGAAATATGGATTTGACATTCGATAAAGGAAAGGTTTCTCTCTTTTCCGAGGATCTGGATTCTAATTTTGCCAAGGTCCGTGTTCAAGGGCAAATCGATATTGAAAACAATGTGGATGTCTCTATAGAAGGGGATGTCAAAGATGTAAGAAAGACTCGTGAGTTTGTTTCGCTGTTGCTTCAAAAAAACTTTGAATTCCCGGAGATCAGAGGTTCCGGCAGGGCTCGGGTTCGGATTTTCGAAGATTATGATTTTCCCAGAATCGAAGGGACGGTCTCCATATCGCCTGGGGGGTTCGACACTTTTGATGCGGAATCGGTTACCGGAGCGATTGAAATCAATGAGAAGACCTTCTACGGAAGGTTTCGCGTTCAAGATCCGGCAATGAAGGGGAGAATCAACGTGGTTTCCACGCCGGATGAGACAAAGGCCGATATCCAGCTTGATGAAGGCCTGGCTGAGACATTATTGCCCAAATTGGATATCCTGCTTCCCCTTGCAGGAACTGCTTCAGGGAATTTTAAGGTCACACAAAGGGGGATTGCAGTCCAGGTCGAAGGGGATTTTTCAAGCCCTCAAATGACTTTCCTATCGCAAATTATCTCACGGGTCAGCGGGAAATTCACGTGGGAGGAAAATGCTCTGTTTTTCAGCGAGCTACGTTTCGGTCTTTACGAGGGGCAAATTCGAGGTAGGGCATTGTTGAAGCTTCTAAGCCAGAAATTCGATCTTGATGTCAATGGCGACGATTTAAACCTATCTGTTGTGAATCCTCAGCTTCAAGGCATGTTGTCCTTTAACATAAAGGGAAGCGGTGATTTCGGTTCTGATGCCGCTATGGGGCCTTTTTTCATCCGCGATTTGCATATGGAACCGTTTCAGAAGACCGAATCTCAGGGAGAAGCGAAATTGAGTTTCACTCCGGAACGTCTGGACTTGAGGTTGGAGGGGAATTTTTTGCCTGGAGAAAATCGCTTCTCGGTATCACTGGGAATTCCGATTATCGAAGAATCCATTGAGGGCAAAATCAACGGATCGTTCACCAATCCCGACCTCCTGCTGCCCTGGACAGGTGCCAAAGGGGAAGTGCATTATCTTGCAGATTTGAGCGGGACGAAACAATCTCCAAGGATTAAAGGAGCCATTGATGCTCAAGGATCTGTCTTGCCTTTTCCCCAGTTCGCCCACGCGTTCAGGGATTTTTCGGCCCTTGTCTTCTTCGAAAACGGCGATTTTTCCATCCGGTCTTTTCAAGGGAAGATGGGCGAAGGGGATGTTCAAGGCTCAGGAACGCTGAAAATCGGACTGAAGGGCATTGAGAAGATCGATGTTGTCGCTGAAGGCAAAGACATGCACTTGGCGCTTATCGAAAGAACACGGGCGCTTGCGGATGGTACCGTCAACCTCCTGAGAGATGAGAACAGATTTGACTTGATAGGAAATTTTTATGTGCACCAGGCACTCTGGCAGAGAGAGCTTGAAGAAAAATTCGCCTTCTCATCCAGTTCCCTCTTCACGCCACGAAGAGAGCCCAGCTATTTCGACGACCTCAACTTGAATATTCGCCTGCATGGCGATGGAAATGCATGGATGGAAAATTCTTTAGGAAGGGTCCGCGGAAGGTTCGATCTGTCTATAAACGGCAGAATCTTGGACCCGATCATAACCGGTGATATCGAATTGGTCGAAGGAGAAGTCTATTTCCAAGACCGGGAATTCAAGGTGCTCAGCGGCAAAGTCAGCTTCTTCAATCCTGCCAAAATAGAACCCTTCATCAGTTTCAAGGGAGAAACATATGTCAAAGATTTCCGTGTGACGTTTTCGCTCAACGGTTTTCTGGAAAGCCTCAATCCAGAGCTGAGTTCATCCCCTCCGCTGCCTCCCGAAGATGTTTTGGCTCTGTTGGCCATGGGGGAGGCCTTTAAGCGGACCTACCAGTATGACCGGAGCACACAGATTGGAACCGCATCCCTGGTGTCTTTCCAGCTTTCCGAGCCGGCACAGAAGAGTGCGGAAAATCTCTTCAGCATCGATCGATTCCGGATAGATCCCTTCATGATGGGGGCCTCTTCGGCGGTAACGGCACGTCTGACAGTCGGCAAAAAAATATCAAGAAACATATTTTTCCTTTATTCGACAAACCTCACCGCCCAAAGGGACGATATCACCCGCATCGAATGGGAGTTGACCAATGATATTTCCATCGTCGGGACAAGAGATGAAGAAGGACGGGTAAGTCTCGATGTCAAGATACACAAAAGGTTCTAGCGCGGATAAAGCGATGAGAGTAAAAACTTTGTTTTTCTCCCTTTTGCTCATCAGCTTCTTGATCCCGCAGAGTGCCTATTCCTATTTTGACGAGTCGACTCCTTTCGTGAGTCGCGTGACGGTAGAGATTGACGGCGAACCGAGTTCCGGTGATATGGAAAAACTGATATCCATCAAACAGGGAGATTCATTCTCCGTGAAGGAAATCAATTCCAGTATCAAGAGAATCTACGCGACGGAACTTTTTTCCGACATCCAAGTTTTCAGGGAAGGAAGTCAAGATATTGTGTTGACCTTCCTTCTGGCGAAGAGATTGTTCACCCGAAAAATCATTTTCAGTGGATCCGATGCAATAGCAACAAAAGGGTTTAAAGAAGGGATTACCGCTTTGCGGGAGGGAAGCTCGTACTCTTCGGAAAAGCTGGCTGCCGCCATTGAAGAACTGACGATGACCCTTAATGATGAAGGATATTTCCACGTAAAGATAGAGCCGACAGTGAACAAGCTTCCTGGGGAATCTGCTGTCGATGTCCTTTTTGAGATCGGAGAGTTCGAGCGGTTTCGTGTCGCCGGCATTTCTTTTACCGGAGATCTCATCTTCTCCACCGACGATTTGATGAACGAGATGGACACCAAATCGGACGGGGAATTCGTTCCCTCTGTTCTCGATAAGGATTTGGAGGTGCTCAAGGAACGCTATGTGTCGGAAGACTACCGGCGTGTCGAGATCAAGCTGAAAGATAAAAATTTCGATAGAGAGGCGGGGACTGTCTCGCTCAATATCGAAGTCATCTCCCATGAAAAGATTGAAATCGTCGTGCTTGGGGCCGATGTGCCCCTGAGTTTGCTGCGGCCCATATGGGAGATTAGAATTTTTGAAGAATGGGGACTTGCTGAAGGTGAAGCCAAAATCGTGGTCTACATGAGACAAAAAGGATATCTTTTCTCTTCGGTCTCTTCACATATTGAACGAAGTCCCAACCGAATAAGGATTGTGTACCAGGTGGAATCCGGAGCGAAATACAAAATTGGAGCTATGGCGTTCGAGGGCCTCTCGCATTTCACACCGGCTCAATTAAAAAAAGCTCTTCTTATACGAAGCAATATACCTTTTATAGGCAGTATAAGCGGAGCAAGGCTTTATGAGCTTCCCAGGGAAATAGAATTTCTTTATAAAAGTGAAGGATTTCCCGATGCAAGAGTGAATTTGGTCTTCGAAAGGGCAGACAAGAGTGTCAGGCCTATTTTTCAGATTGAAGAAGGGAAACAGGAAACGATCGCAGGTATCACATTCGAAGGCATCCGGAGCTTCGACAGAGAAGAGCTTCTTGCTCAAATAAGGGCCTCGGAAGGCGGCCCCTACTTTCAACCCGGCATCCAGAAGGACATCGAGTTTTTGGAGAATCACTATAAAAATAACGGCTTCAGAGGGATGCAGATCAAAGCAAGGATTCAGCCGGAGGAGGAGAATCGGTATTCCATCCATTTTATGATCGACGAGGGTAAGCAAGTCTGGGTGGATCGTGTCATTATCACCGGCAATAAAGTAACCAAAAAGAGCACCATACTCAGGGAAGTTCGCCTGAAAGAGAGTGATTTGGCCCGTTTTGACCTGATAAGGGAAACGGAGACAAGGCTCGAGAATCTCGGCATTTTTACCGGTGTCGATATCGAGGAGATTCCTCTTTCACCTGATAAGGAAAACTTGCTTATCAGTGTCGTCGAGGGAAGCCTCAACTATGCCAGCTTAGGGATCGGATTAGAGACAAGAAGCCAGCCCCAGACGGTAGCCGTTTGGAACAACGAGGTCAGGCCGCGAGGGACGGCGGAGTACATCCGGAGCAATATTTTCGGGATAGCCGCGCAGTTGAGCCTCGTGGGACAGCTCAGTTTAAGGGAGAAAAGAGCTGTCTTCACCTGGGAGCAGCCTTATCTCTTCAGTCTCCCTCTTGGAACCTACTTGAACGGCTGGATCGAGCAGGAAGAGCGAAAAAGCTTTAGTTTCGACAGGCGTGGTATACAGATCGGAGCAATAAAACCGATTTTGAGCATGAAAAACATGGACCTCCTCACGACACTGGGGTATGAAAGGACGGAATTGACCACGCTTCTGGTTTCGGAATCCACGATCGACAGGAGGTTTTTTCCGTATTCCAAGACATCTATCGCCGAGACTTTTATTTGGGACATGCGTGATGATCCGTTCAACCCAAAGAAGGGCTTTTTTCTCAGTTCGGTTCTGGAGTGGGCGTATCCTCTCTTCAAAGTTGAGTCCGATTTTTTAAAAACTTTTACCAAATATCAACATTACGTCCCCATCGATTCCAACTTGACCATCAGCGGGACATTTCGTTTGGGCTTGGGCAGAGGACGCACGCCTATTCATGAGAGGTTTTTTGCCGGCGGAAGCAATTCATTCCGGGGCACCCGATTTGACGAGCTCGGTCCGAAGGATCGCAATTCGGGGAAACCGGTCGGCGGTTCTGCCCTTATGCTGTTTAATTTCGAGCTCTCCTTCCCGCTCCTGTCTGCCTTCAAAGATTTATACGGGACCGTGTTTTACGATACCGGCAATGTATGGGACCGAAGGAAAGAGGTCAGCCTCGCTACATTTCAAAATGCCGTAGGTTTGGGGTTGCGCTACCGCACTCCCTTGGGACCGATCAGGATTGAGCTCGCCTGGTATGTGAATTCGCCTTCCGAAGAAGAGAGAATACTGGGCTTTATCACTATCGGAAATGTTTTCTAAAATCAGGTACCGGAAGAAAATCGGCGCGGTCGGATGCGCCCTCTGTGTGTGCCTTGCCGTTGCCATGATTCAGGAAGTATTGTTTTCGTCATCAAATCAAAAGGAAATTGTGGACCGGGTTGAGGCACTTGTCAATGATGATTTGATCACTCTGAGCGATCTAAAAATCATCACGGCCTTCGGCTTATTTTCCAGCGGGAATGTTGCGGGAGAAAATGCCGACTTGGAAAGATACCTCGACGAGCTGATCGATCGTAAGGTCGTTCTCCAACTGGCCGGAGAAGCGCCGCCCATCCAAAAGGATGTTCTGGATACATATATAGATGAAATCATTGTACGATTGGGTGCCGTGCGGTTTCGGGGTGAACTCCAGCGGTTCGGGATGGACAGAAAAGATCTTGAACCCTATGTGATAGAATGGCTTGCCTTCCGGAAAATCATCACCGACAGGTTTAAAACATCGGCTTCGGTTAGCTTGAAAGATATCGAAAATTATTATGAGCTAAAATATCTCCCGGAACAGAAAGAGAAAGGCCGGGAAGCGAAGCCTATGTTGGATGTGCTCAACGAAATAGAGGAGTCGCTAAAACAAGAAAAAAACAAGAAACAGATCGAAGAGTGGATAGATAACTTGAGGAAAAAATCGGAAATCCAGATATTTCATCGAGAAGACTAAATCCTCATAGAAAGAAAGGAGCTCGCATGCGGAAATTGGCGCTTTTATTCCCAGGTCAGGGATCTCAAGAAGTCGGAATGGGGAAAGAATTCTACGAGGGATCTCCGTTAGCCAGAGAGATGTTTGCCAGGGCGGATGAGGTTTTGGGTTATCAGCTGTCGAAAATTTGTTTTGAGGGACCGGAAGAGGACCTCAAGCTGACACAGAACACCCAGCCCGCACTGCTTGTTGTCAGTACCATCGCTTTTTCCCTTCTTCAAAAAAAGCCGGCCATAGCCGCAGGGCATAGTCTTGGAGAGTATTCGGCATTGGTTGCCTCAGGCGGATTAAAGTTCGAAGATGCGGTCGCCCTTGTTCATAAAAGGGGGAAATATATGCAGGAAGCGGTCGCTGTGGGCGTAGGTGCGATGGCTGCAGTCTTGGGATCTCGGCACGAGGACGTCACCGTTGCGTTGGCTAGAGTGCAGGGGGGAGTAGCGGAAATTGCGAATTGGAACAGTGAAGAACAGATCGTCATTGCCGGGCATGAGGAGGCCGTAAAAGAGGCACTTTCGCTGCTGAATCCGCCCCGCTCGGTTTTTTTGCCTGTGAGCGCGCCTTTTCACTGCCGGCTCATGATTTCGGCTGAAGAGAAACTTTCCCATGATCTGGACGATGTGGAATTCAAGGACCTCGAGTTTCCCATCATTACGAATGTCGATGCAAAGGTCATATATAGAGGTGCCGACGCCAGAGACGCTCTCAAGAGACAGGTGACCCGTCCTGTCCTGTGGTACAAGTCCATGGAGCATCTTCAAGATGGGGATTATGATTATGTCGTGGAATTGGGATCAGGAAGGGTTCTCTCCGGGCTCATCAAGAGAATAGGCCGAGCCTGGACATCCGCCCCCACTGCCTTGAGCGTTTCCAATCCAGAATCTCTTGCCAAAGCACAAGCTCTCCTCTCCTGAACATGCCTGATAGCTACATGTCCTGAAGGGCGCTGCACTATTGATGGTTTTGATCTCCCGGGAAGAGCAGGATAATGGATTAGAGGTGAGAACATCCTTCTCATAAGATGTTCTCTTGCCCAGACACTCATAATTGCGGCCTGCCGGTCGGTCACTCTTTGGTGAAAGGAATCGTTGGATAGATAGTCG
>JAFGNQ010000011.1 GCA_016926925.1 Candidatus Aminicenantota bacterium | reverse complement strand
GGTTTCTTATTGATGATGTGAAAGCAAAGATAGCCCGGGAGAATCGTGAAAACGAATAAGAATCAAAGGAGTGGCTTGAGCCCCGGCAAGCGAAAGCAGATCGATCCGATCGAGAAGGCCATTGAAGCGGCACTGTCTCCCGGGAGCTTCATCGCCTATAATGCCTCCTGGTCGTTTGTGCATGATGTTCAGGGTGTTGCGAATGACATTGGGAAGATCATCAAGAAAGAACCGGAACGAGCAGCAGAGCTCTACGAGATTTTCATCGCCGCTTGCCACGAAAAAGCCGATGAGATCGACGAATCGAGCGGCGATTTCGCATGCTGGTTGAGGATCTGTTTCGTGGTTGGATCAAAGCCCGCCAGGCCGCGAAAAATGACCCGGACGAGACTGCAAAGTCGCTGCTTTCCTGGATGGAGGACGATCCCTACGGATTTTGTCATGACCTTGATCGTGAGGTTGTCAAAGTGCTCGACAAGAAGGGACTGGAGGCATTCGTCCGCCGGATTCGCTCCAAGTTCGAATCCGCTCTGACCCAGGATGACAAGGAGAAGCATTTTCCTGGATACGCACGCCGGAGGTGGGGCGGAGCACTGAAGACCCTGCTCGCAGCCCAGCGCAACGTTGACGCCTACATCGCGCTTTGCGAGCAGACCGAGTTCGAAGCCAAGGACTGCATAGCCATCGCCAAAATATACCGGAGCCGGAGACGCCCTGAAGACGCGCTTCAATCAGCCTGGTCCGAGTTTGAGGCCACCCCTCCACATTCACATACAAGGAGTTGATGCGCTACGTGCCGGTCAAAGAGAAAATGGCTTGGCACCAAAAGGCCATGGCGGCATCAGAAGCGGATAAGGCCCAGCATCAGGATGCAGGGCTTCCCCTTTCTAAGCGACGTATTTTCAAATGTTTGCCGATCCTTCTACAGTCCTGCACGACTTCCCTATTCTCCGTTTTTCGAATCTTCTTTGTTTAATCACGCCAAAGGCGTGATTGCGCAAGAGAGGCTGAATGTGCATTTCGAAGTGAGCAGGAGTCGCATCAGATCATCCCCGATAGTCTAAAATAGCCGATTCCCGAGTCGATAGCTTTTTCCAGGCCTTGTTTTTTCTCCTGATTTTTTGCTTGACATTATGCATTACAAATGCACAATTTCCACCAAGGAGATTAACCATGAGTCCGACGTATATCAAAAGATCCCTGGAGCCGGTCCTCAAGAGGGCCGCCTTCGAGTTTCCGGCGGTGGTTCTAACCGGACCGCGTCAATCCGGAAAAACAACGATCCTGCAACATCTCTTCGCGAAGCAATGTCGGTACGTTTCTCTTGAGCCGCCGGATGTCCGAGCGTCCGCGATGGAAGATCCGCGCACCTTCCTCGAAATACACCCAAGTCCCGTGATATTCGATGAGGTGCAGTATGCCCCCGACTTGCTTCCCTACATCAAAGAGAAAATCGATGCTGACCGGCACAAGAGCGGGCAGTACCTGTTGACCGGTTCTCAGAATCTTTTGCTGATGGAGAAAGTGACCGAGTCATTGGCGGGTCGCGCCGCGATGTTTCGACTTTTATCGCTTTCAAGACGGGAGGCGGAGGGAAGGCCGCAGATTTCCCTGCCATGGGAGTCCAAGCGCAGGTCGTCTTCGGAAAAACCCTATACGTTTAACGAGCTTTGGGAGGGTTTCCTAAGAGGCGGGTTCCCGGAACTTGTTGCCGACCCAGGTCGGGATACAAACTTGTGGCATGCCAGCTATGTCCAGACATACCTCGAACGGGACGTACGCACGCTCAGACAGGTCGGTGACCTGTCCCAGTTCCAGAATTTCCTCCGTGCCCTGGCGGCCAGAAGCGCCCAGCTGTTGAATTTGACTGATGTCGCCCGAGACCTTGGCGTAGCGGTCAACACAACCAAAGCCTGGCTGTCTGTGCTGGAAGCGACTTACCAGGTGATCGTGCTTCGCCCGTACTTCGCTAATGTCGGCAAACGGCTCGTCAAGACACCAAAGATATATTTCACGGACGTGGGCACACTATGTTACCTCACCGGTCTGAGGGACCCACAACATGCAGCTTCCGGACCCATGGGAGGCGCTATTATGGAAACGGTAGTACTCTCCGAAATCGTTAAGACCCTTTTACACCGTGGTGTCGACCCGCAAGTTTACTTCTGGCGTACCATTGCAGGAACAGAAGTGGATATCGTGGTGGATACAGGCGGGAAGCTTGTTCCCATCGAGGTAAAGCTGTCGGCCACGCCGCGCCCGGCCATGGCCTCCGCAATCAAAATATTTCAAAAAGACCTGGAAGAAAAGTCGATGCCGGGATACGTGGTGCATCCGGGCGATGTTAGGCTGCCCCTTGGCCAGGGCGTGACAGCCCTGCCATTCGCGAACCTTTAATTTTCATATTCTAAAAGCCGATTGACAATTCAATCTCCTACCCTGCGAGTCTGCAGGTCGACTTATCCTGATCATTTTCAACCATGGCTTCCCCCGAAAAAACGATTACGATACGAGAATTATCGTTATGTTTTAGCATTAGTCAAGAAAAATAGTTACAGGCCCCCAATCCAACACCCACCTCAACAAAAAGAATATATTATAAATTCCAGATATTTAAATATACTTTCAGTAAATTTTCAAAAAGTTTGGGAAGATCTTGGGGCTTTTACCATATAGACTATATTGAGGTTTTCCTTCCGCGGCGGGATCTGCGTCTTTTTCTTGCAAAGACAGGCTTTGGCATGGTGAGCCAATTTTCGTGCGGCTCTATACAGCTCAGATTGCGGTCGATGAACTCCTCTATGGCGGGAATGTAGAATGCGTCCTTCTCATCAGCGAAGCTGATCGAGGTGCCGGCGGTGCCGGCCCGGCCAGTGCGTCCGATCCGATGCACATAATCTTCCGGATCATGAGGCAGAGTAAAATTAATGACATGATCCATGCCCTCGATGTGAATGCCACGTCCGGCCACATCCGTTGCGACCAGAACCCGGATCTTTCCAGTCTTGAATTCCTCAAGACGGCGAAT
>JAFGNQ010000098.1 GCA_016926925.1 Candidatus Aminicenantota bacterium | reverse complement strand
TATTGATATCTATTTGAGTTGTTCCAGAATCTCTTTTGCCTTATCAGCAACGGGAGAATCCGGTTCCAGCTTTAAAAAGGCTTCCAGATGCTTGACGGCTTCAATTTTTTTATCTTTCTGGGCGTAAAGCATGCCCAGGAGGTAATTGGTGTAGGCGTGTTCGGGATAAAAAGAGTAGGCTTTTTCTAAAAATTCCAGGGCTGCTTCCTCTTTTTTCAATTGGACCAGATTCCTGGCTTTCTCGTAATAAATCTCGGCAAGAAGCGGCAGAGCTTTCGGATCGTCGGGTTTGAGCTCATATGCTCTGAGAAGGGCTTTTTCCGCCTCATCGTCTTTTTTCTGTCTGTAAAGGAGCAAACCCAGGTTCATGTAAGCCTCATAGAAATCGGGTTTGCGCTCGGTCGCCTCCCGGAATTTTGAGATGGCTTCATCCACTTTGTTCTCGCTGTTCAATTCCACCGCCTCTTGGAACAAAGAAATGGCCTCTCGTTGGGCTATTTCCTCCTCTGTAGCTGCTTTGGTAAGAACAATCTCTATATCTTGAACGGCGTTCGGCTGCAGAAAAATCTCGCCGGTTTGGGCCATGTATCCTTCCTTCTCCGTGGTGAAAGAATATCTTCCCGGCTCGATAAAAGATATAAGGAATTTCCCTTTTTTCTTGGTCTTGGATTCATATTTGCGTCCCGTATCCAAGTTGTTGATTTGAATTTTTACTCCCTCCAAGGGTTTGTTCTCCGAATCCTTTACCTCACCTTTGAGCCTGGCCAATCCTTCCTGGCTCATTCCACGGGCTGATTGAAGAGCAACAGAAGAACATGCCAACAATACCATTAAAAAGATCGGCAGGGCTTTGTTTGAATAAATTCGATTCATCTTCCATCTCCTTAAAAAGAGTCTCTATATACTATTAAACGATAATATGCAAGACTGAACTGAGAACCGAAAAACACATTTCAAAAAATTCCGGCTGCGAACTCATTGTGTATCTCGAAAATCCGCGTATTGTATCCATTCATTTGCCCGTAACAACCTGCGGAAAGACCCGAAATGCCTGCACTGATTATGATGACCGCCTTGTTTCCCATATTATGTCTCCGGATATTTATATTTTGCCTCGAAGTTATTGATTCGCCAGTCGGTTGTATTTCTCAAGAGCTTTGACCAAACGATCATGAGGGAGGGAATGCACTGTATTCCCATTGATGCCGGTCATGGTTTCGGCTGCGACGAGGGCGTTCACGATTGCTTCTTCCGTGGCTTGAACCGTGGCCAAGAACAGAGGGCTCAACCTGTCATTCGGGAGCATATCCACCTCAATGATCCCTTCTCTTTTGGAGGCTCCAGAATTTGCCGTAGAGAAGGCGATGAAAATATCGCCGGAAGTGTTGCTTCCGAAGCCTCCCAATTTAGAGATTCCGACAGGGACTCGCCTGGCTAGACGTTTGAGCTGATGAGAGACCAGGGGGGCATCGGTAGCCACCACCACGATGATGGAGCCTCCGACTCCTGAATCGAGATCATCCGAGTCGTGCCTTTCCGGCATAAGGTCGGGGATTTCCCTGCCGACAGGAACACCGGCAATCGTCAAAGTTTCCCGTCCGCCATAGTTGGCCTGGACGAGGACGCCAACCGTGTAGCCGCCCAGGTTATCACCAAGTCGCCGGGAAGCGGTGCCGATACCTCCCTTGAACTGATGGCAGACCATACCCGTTCCGCCACCCACATTTCCTTCGGCGACAAATCCAGAATCGGCGCTGTCCAGTGCTTCAAAGACGTGTTCTTTTTTTACATGAAAACCATTGATATCGTTCAACCCTCCATCATAAGTCTCCGCCACTACGGGAAGAGCCCAAAACACATCCCCGTAAATCGGATCGTAATACTTGTTCCGATACATCCATTCGACCACACTATCCCTCACGACGCCGACGCTGTGTGTGTTGGTGATCATGACAGGCCCTTCGAGAAAACCGGACTCTTCTACCCAAGTCGTGCCGGTCATCTCCCCATTCCCGTTCAAACTGTACCATCCTGCAAACACGGGATCGTACATTTTTCCGCGAGGCAAAATCGCCGTCACTCCTGTACGGACAGGCCCTTTTCCCACGACAAGAGGCCCTTGGCCCGAAATGAGAGTTACATGCCCGACTTCCACGCCTTTGACATCTGTGATGGCATTCAATGCACCGGATTTTCCTTCGAAAGGAACGCGGATATCACGGGCTCTCGGTTTCTCCCCGCCTACTGTAAGATGAGCGAATGTAAGAATCCCAAAAACCATGAAAAAAAGAACGATAAAAGAATCTTTTCCATTTACTGAAGAGTGAAATGTCCTCACAGAATACCCTCCTTTTATGCTCAGATTCATCGTAAGGATTTCAAATCTTATATTTGGCTACGGTCTCGGATACGGATTCGAGGTCTCGAGCCGCACCCTGGGGCGGCTGCGTGAACAAGCTTACCAGAATGATGACAACGATCGCTCCGAAAAATCCAGGGACCATTTCATACAAGTTTGTTGCAGATTTGAAGAATATCGCCCAGGTCATCGTGATGACGAAACCGCTGCACATCCCGGCGATGGCTCCGGCTCTGGTCATCCCTTTCCACAAGAGAGAAAGAACCATGACCGGACAAAAGGCCGCACCGATACCCGACCATGCAAAAAGGACGAACCAGAATATCAATCTCGTTTCCGATAGGGAAAACCAGAAAGCCGCTATACCGACGACAATCGTAATGATTTTTCCCATCAGAACCAGACTTTTCTGAGGGGCATCCGGACGAAAGATCTTTTGGTAGACGTCCCGGATGATTGACGACGAAAGCAGAATCAGAAGGGAATCTACGGTAGAGATGATGGCCGCAAGCACGATGGCGATAAATAATCCTGTAAAGACGGTCGGGAACAGGTTGGAGGCTACGGTTGGGAGTATATATTCCTGATCTTCAAGGGATGAAAAAAGGGCCCGACCCGCCATTCCCGTTAGAACGGCCCCGGTATCCACGATGAGGATGAAGAGAATGGCAACGTACTTTCCATAAATGAGCTCTTTCTGATCCCTGGCAGCGAGGTACCGTACGAACAACTGTGGAGACCCCATAAAAGGCAATCCCACGCCTAAAAATCCAATAATGCTGACGATTCCGGCCGTGGAGAAACCGCGCGGCCCCCCCAGTTTCAGCAGATTGGGGTCAATAGAACGCAAGGCTTGAACCATCGGACCGAAACCTCCACAGTGGACAATGGCTACTATCGGAAGCAGGATAAGTCCCATCAGCATCAAAAGGCCGTGGAAAAAATCGGCCCTCGCCACAGCCGTAATCCCTCCGATCACGGTGTAAAACAGAATAATGACGAGCCCGATGACAATTCCCAAAACATAATCGATGTGCAAAAAAGACTTGAAGGCCTTTCCCGAAGCCGTGAGCTGGGCTGCAACGTAGCTGGTGACCATAGGCAAGAGGATAACCGCAGATATGATGCGTAGTGTGTGTCGGCCGTCCTTGAAACGGTCCTCAAGATAATCCGGAACCGTTATGGAGTTGTATTCATCCGTGTAAACCTTGAACCGCCGGGCCATAAAAATCCAGGCAAAGGCCACCCCCAGAACTTCACCGACCATCACCCAGAGTGCGTGAGCGCCGAAGGCATAGCCCATTCCCGAGAGCCCCAGGAGCAGCCAGCTGCTTTCTCCGGTGGCGTTGGTGCTGAAACTTACGATCCAGTACCGCAGTTTCTTTCCGGCGGCATAATAACCGCCCACGGAGTCACTTTCTTTCCGGCTGAAAATTCCGATAAAAACCAGGATGAGAAAATAGAAAACTATGGCTGAAATCAACAGCAGCTGTGTCATGTGTCTTTTTTGAGGATTTGAAGCCGTTCGTCCCTCTTTTGAGCGATCCTTTTGAATAACTGCGGGATGTCGGCCAAAAGTCCGTCGGAGAGATGAGAGGCATGACGATAGAAATCCCTGATCTTCTCTTCAATCTCTGCCGCTTTATCCATCACACTCTGCAGACCTGCACCTTCCGGTAAACGCGTGTCGAATACGAATTCAGATGTTTCCAGGCGCGAAAAAGAAAAGGTCGACTCGATAGCATCCGTGATCACCCCGAAATAAGTCCGTTTGATTCTCTTCATAAATATTTTGTTCTCCATTGCCCAATCGGAAAAGCTGCTTTCCAGCTCTGGGAATGTTCCCGCCCATCTCCGGTAGAAAGCCGAGGATTCGTCTTCCATGTTGGCGATGAAGCTCATCACGGCCGCCATGGTGTTCAGCTTCATCAAAACCACCGGGTTATCAAAATTTTCGGCTCCGTGAAAAAGCGAATGACATCCCGGCCTTGCCCGTGCAGCACACCGAAAAAAGAATCCTTTCTGCCTCCGAAAGGGAAAAAAGCCATCGGGGCTGCGATGCCCACGTTGATTCCGATGTTTCCAGCCACAACTTCGTGTTGAAAGCGCCTGGCCCATTTGCCGGTATTGGTGAAAATTGAGGCTGCATTTCCGTAGGGGCAGGCGTTTATCATATCGATGCTTTCACTCAGATCTTTGGCTTTGATGATGCTGGCAACAGGACCGAATATTTCCTCCTTGGCCAGGGTCATGTCCGGAGTGACATTCTCGAAAACACTCGGATTTAAAAAGCAGGTCTCGGCAACATCTCCCACCAGATTCAGCTTCCTTCCATCCAGGATAAGTTCGGCTCCTTCATTTATTCCCTTCGCGATAAAGGCCAATACCCTCTTCTTAGATTCCACATTTTGAAGAGGCCCCATTTGAACGGATTCATCCAACCCATCGCCGACTTTGATCCCAGCCGCCATTTCTACGAACCTGTCCACGAATGTCCTGTAAAATGAATCATCGCCGACGACCAAAAGGTTGGCTCCTGCGAGACACCTCTGGCCCGTATTGCCAAAGAAGGAAGTGATTAAGCTGACCAGTGTTTGGTCGACTTCGGCATCGGGCATGACAACAACAAAATTTTTAGCACCGGCTTGGGCAATAACCCGTTTTCCGAGATCACCGCATTTGCGATATATCTGCTTGGCCACAGGTGTCGATCCGACAAAAGTGATGCCCTGAATTAAAGGGTGCTCTATGAGTGCGTCGGCCGTCTCAGCACCCCCATGAACCAGATTCACGACACCGGGTGGGATGCCTGCTTCATCCATCAATCGAAACAATTCGACTTGACTCATGGGAGTCCGCGGAGAGGGCTTCAAGACAAAAGTGTTGCCGCAAGCAATGGCAAAGGGAATGAACCACAAGGGAACCATGAAGGGAAAATTGAACGGCGCGATGCCTCCAAAGACACCCATGGGCTCATTGATGAGGCACTCATCCATACCCGAAGCCACATCTTCGAGATTGGTTCCCTGCATCAGGGAAGGGATTCCCGCTGCAACCTCCACCATTTCTATTCCACGGCGTGTTTCTCCCCGGGATTCATCGATTGTCTTCCCGTGCTCCTTGGTTTGGACCACGCTGAGCTCATCGAAGTTGTCTTCTAGAAGGGCTATCAATCTAAGGAGATACCTCGCTCTGGAAACAGGAGGTGTGTTTTTCCAATCGGCAAAGCTTTTTTGTGCCGCCCTGACCGCGGCACCGACCTCCGACTGTACCGACATAGGCGCGAGGCAGAGAAGGGTGTCTCTGGCAGGATTTCTGATTTCGACGAAATCCTTTGTCAGGGAGTCGATCCATTCACCATCGATATAATTTTGTAATTTTTTTATCTCCATTGCCCCTTTCCTTAACCCTATTCTTCATTTCTCATCTTTGTGCGAGCGCATATTTTGAGAAGTTTTTTCATTCATTTTCCGTCAGGGAGTCAGCATATTCGAGAACCTCGTCGATGATCCGAAGCCCGTCTCTCAGTTGTTCCTCGTCGATGGTCAGAGGAGGAACGATAAACAGAAACATCCAACGGACGAACGTGAAAAGACCCTTAGCCAAAAGGCGCTTGTAGATAGCCGTGCTGTTTTCGGCTGCCTTGCCCATTGCATTATAGGGACTGAGCGGTTCTTTGGTCGCCTTGTTTTTAACAAGCTCAAGACAGGAAAAAAGTCCGATAGCCCGGACATCGCCCACGCAGGCATGTCTTTCCTTCATCCGCTCCAGTTCATGTCTGAGTATACTTCCCATGGCCTGAGCGTTTTCTACCAGCTTATCTTCCTTATAGACATCAAGGGCAGCGATCGCGGCGGCACAGGACAAGGGGTGAGCTGCATAAGTCAACCCGCAGTAAAGAACATCTCTGTCGATGATGCGGCTCACTTCGGAGGATACCCCTACCGCGCCCAACGGTATGTACGCTGAGGTAAGCCCCTTGGCCATGGTCATGATATCCGGGACGATGCCCCAATGCTCGATAGCAAACCATTTGCCTGTCCGGCCGAAACCGGACATGACTTCGTCTGCAATCAGCAGAACGTTGTTTTCTGCACAGATTTCTTTGACCCTTTGCATATAACCGTTCGGCGGGATGATGATACCGTTGCTGCCCACTACGGATTCCATGAAAACTGCAGCGACTGTCTCGGCCGTCTCGTACTGGATTATCTCCGCAATATGCTCCGCACATTGAAGCCCACAACCCGGCTGAGCGAGACCGAAAGGACAGCGGTAGCAGTAAGGATCGAGGACGTGAATCACACCTGGAAGAGCGGGTTCGACCGGCGGCCGGCGTGGATCTCCCGTCAAAGTGATGGCACCGTAAGTCGCCCCGTGATAGGATCGGTAGCGGGAGAGAATCTTATGCTTTTTGGTAGCCTGGCGAGCGATCTTGATGGCATTGTCGTTGGCCTCGGCTCCTCCAAGGGTGAAAAAGAACTTATTTAGGTCTCCAGGGGTTACTTCCGCCAGGGATTTCCCCAGTTTGGAGCGCGATTCATAGGCAAATCCCGGGTAGAGATAGCAGACTTTCTCCGCTTGTTTCTGAATGGCCTCGATTATTTTGGGGTTTTTATGCCCCGCATTGACGCACATCAACTGGGAAGAAAAGTCCAGTATTTTTCTGCCCTCGGGATCGATGATATAGACGCCGTCCGCATCAGCGATAACGGTCGGGTCGATTTCCGTGTTCACCGACCAGGAGTGAAGGATGTGTTTCTTGGCAAGATTCTTTACATCTCCGGCTTCCATGCGTCTCCTCCTCTGAAATTGGGATTAGACATGTCGTGTTTGGATGCAAAAAAACGGAAAGGTTTTCACGTTCTCTGATGCCAAGCTTATATCAAATGAGATGATCAAAGTCAAAGGATATGCTTTTGCTTGTGCTTGTGGAATGTACTTATGAATAAACGATCGCACCCTGGTTCGTCATTCCGATATTTTTTTAAAATCGGCTCCCGGGTATTTGCTCGGGAATTGGTTCAACAAGGGGCTCGACATCCCCTTCAGAGGCCCGACCCCAATATCCTTTACAAATCATTTCGCATATTGTACTTTATTCATTCAACTTATGATCGGTTGATATCATCCAGCAGATATCGAACGAAAAAACATCGGAGGCGCGTATGACTGAGCTAGACGATCGGATCAGAGCAAAGGTGGAAGGCCTCAAGAACGTGACGGTCCTGGGTGCGGGAACTATGGGATCGGGCATTTCCCGGCTTTTCACCACATTCGGGTACGACGTCCGTGTAGTGGATCCCTTCGAGAAAAGCCTCAAAAAAACAGCCGGCATTGCACAGATTCCCGAGGAAAAACTTTTCAGCTCCCTAACAAAGGAAGCTGTGGAGGACACAGATCTCGTGATCGAAGCGGTCACCGAGAATCCCAAACTGAAAAAGGAACAAGTCTACGATGTGCTGGCCGGATTCCAACAAGACGGCCATCTCAAAGAAAGCATCTTGATCAGCTCGAACACCTCTTCCATTCCAATACAGGAATTGGGAGAGAGCCTGCCGGAATCCCTAAAGCCGAACTTTCTCGGATCGCACTTCTTCAACCCGGCTCACTACATGAAACTCATCGAACTTATCCCCGGTTCCGACACTTCGGATGAAACATATGCCACTTTTTATCATCTCTGTCATCACAAACTTCTCAAAGAAATCGCAACCGCCGCTGATTTGCCGGGTTTCATCGTCAACCGTCTTCTCCTCCTCGATTACGGACATGTGTTTCGGAGCCTTGTCGAGGACGACTACGATATCGAAGAAATCGACTATGTGATGGGAGCCCCTGTGGGCAGACCCATGGGATTTTTTCAATTGGCCGATCTTATCGGCAATGATCTATTTCCTCCTATCGGCAAGGTCATCTACGACGGAGTCGAAACCGATCCCTACAGAGATTACTTTCTAATGCCCGATTATCTTACGAAAATGATCGATAAAAAACTTCTGGGAGCTAAATCGGACGGCCTCGGTTTTTACAAAACCGTGAAGAGAAATGCCGTCGCTGTATACGACGTTGTCAAAGAAAATTATAGAGAAATCAAAAAACCGAAGTTCGATTCCGTCGAAGCCGCCATGATGGAAAAAGACGCCGTCAAAAGAGTGCACAAACTGGTTTCCCCTGCGAAAGAAGACAGGGGATCTGAAATCGCCCGCCGATTCCTGGGGCTGCTTCTGGGGTATACGGATAAATTGATCGGCACCATCGGAGACGCCCAAGACATCGAAGTCGGGATGTGCTACGGACTCAACCATCGAATCGGCCCAGTGGGTTTGCTGCAGAGCGAATTCGGTGATGACTTCCGGAAACTGTTTGCGGATTAAAGGGAAAACAGCATGGAAAATCCAAAAATTTACACCTATCCAAAAAATTTGACTTTGGTTCACGCGAAGGATAACTTTCCTGTGGTCGTATCCGGTTCCATAAGCCCGGTGGGTTCTTTTCTCGGCGCTCTTTCAAAAGTGTCATTATCAGAGTTGAACGATCATGCGATCAGAGTCGTCCTGGAACGGGCCGGAGTCCGGTTCGCAAACGGAAAAGTCACACCCGAAGATCTTGATAAACTGGACGCCCTGGTTACGGGCAACATTTTCGGCCTCGAACGGGGAACGGCCCGGATCAGTGCCTACAACCTGGGATTCGAACACCTCAACGCCGAAAATGTCGAGAAAATGTGCATATCCGGACTCAAAGCGATCAACGACGTCTGCCTCCTATTGACGCATCCGAAGTCGCAGGTCACAAGAGCTGTCGCCAGTGGGGTGGAAAGCCTGTCCAGGATTCCTCACAGCCTCGAAATCAGAGGAAAGGCACTGCAACAGCTCGAAGGCATGGATAAAAGAGGGCGGCCTAAAATGGCCAAAACCTTTTACGGGCACCTCGAACTCGATTCGAAATTTGCGCTCCTTGCCAACCTCAAGCTCAGAGATGAAGTCATGCAGGGATTGACCTGCTCCATGGCCGGTATGATCATGGGCAAAACCGCGGAAAAGATTGCCCATTTCTGGAAAATATCCAAAAATGAGGCTGATGATTTCGCTCTGATCAGCCATTTCAACGCTGGGGCTGCAGGTCTTTTAGGGGTGTATGACAGTGTGATGACTACGATTCCCGGTACGAACCTCATTTATCATGAAGGCATCAAGACGGATAAAATCAAACTGGATGACATCCGATTGAACAACAAATTCGTATTCGCCGACGAGAATTTTCCAAATCCCGTTATCACTCCCAACAATGCCTGTCCGCTCAATGACGGCGCTGCAGCGGTCTATATCGTCAACTCAAGCCTGGCTCAAGATTACGATGCGACATTAGGAAATATTCTTGCTTACAGCCCGGTGGCGGTAGACCCGAGCGTCATGGGAATAGGACCCTCCCCGGCAATCCAGCAGCTCGTCGAAAAAACTTCGAAAGACTTGGATATCGGCTTGGATGATATCGGGATGATCAACATCAACGAAGCCTTTGCCGTACAGGTGTTGGCCTGCAAAAAAGACCTCAAAGAACGCTACGGATTGGATATCGAGGGAAAACTCAACCTGGATGGCGGCTCGATCGCCGTCGGCCATCCGGTGGGGGGAACACTCGTCAGGCTTGTTTTGGAGACACTGCTCATGCTGAAAGATAGAAATATGCGTTACGGTATTGCCTCAGCCTGCGTCGGCGGCGGCCAGGGAGGCGCTGTGCTTTTAGAGAATCCGGAATATGATGCATCCAGGCCATCTGAAATACGGCCGGCTATGCAGAGACTGGAATCCCAGACCGGTAAGGATCCTTATCTGCTCCTGAGGCGGCTGATGGTCTACGGAAACACCTAGATAAACAGATTAATTCATAAAAAGTGGATGAATAATTCACGCAAAAGGAGGAAAGGATGATCGACTTCAGCTTAACCGAAGAACAACTCGCCCTTAAAGAGATGGCAAGGGAATTTGCCGAGAAGGAAATGAAACCAAATGCAGCCAAATACGATAAAGGCGATGTCTTCCCGGAAGACATCATGAAGAAGGCTTTCGACACAGGCCTGCTTACCGCGACCATTCCCCAGGAATACGGAGGCGGTGGATTATCCGATTTGGACTGCACCATCATCAGTGAAGAACTGGCAACAGGATGCGCAGGTCTGTACTGCATTATTATGGTCAATGCCTTGGCCTATACACCGGTCCTGCTGTTCGGAACAGAAGAGCAGAAAAAACGATTTCTCACTCCCCAGACAGAAAAAATGTCGTTTGCAGCTTTTGCTCTGACAGAGAGAGAAGCGGGCTCAGATGCCGGAGCCCAGAAAACGACGGCGAAAAAGGACGGCTCGGAATACGTCATTAACGGGTCGAAATGCTTCATCTCCAACGCTTCTATCGCCTCTTTCTATGTTGTCTTCGCCATGACACAACCGGAAAAGGGGATGCGGGGCATTAGTGCCATCGTTGTCCCGAGTGACACTCCCGGATTCGCAGTAGGAAAAAAAGAAGACAAGATGGGCCAAAGGGCTTGCCCCACATGCGAATTGATCTTTGAGGATGTCCGCGTTCCTACAGAAAATCTGCTGGGCAAAGAAGGCATGGGCTTCCTCATTGCCATGAAAACACTGGAGAGAACAAGACCGCCGGTAGGAATCGGCGGCGTCGGTATCGCCCGGGCCGCACTCGAGTATGCCATCGAGTTTACCAAGACGAGAAAACAGTTTGGAAAACCCGTTGCTCTCTTTCAAGCCAACAGTTTCAAGATCGCCCAGATGGCCATGGAAATCAATGCAGCCCGTCTTCTGTCTTGGCAGGCCGCTTGGCTCCTTGATGAAGGAAAGCCGTGCGGTAAGGAGTCCTCTATGGCCAAAGCCTTTGGCTCGGATGTGGCTATGAGGACAACCATCGAAGCCATCCAGTTGTGCGGCGGCTACGGATATATGAGGGACTATCCGCTGGAAAAGCTCATGCGGGATGCCAAACTGCTCCAAATCTACGAGGGGACGAACGAAATACAAAGATTGGTCATCTCCCGTGAGGTCATCGGCCCGATAAAATAAAAAAATTCTCTTCTCATGAGGACTGGAAAAACTCTTTCTCTCGCCTGCGCGAGGGACATCCATGTTCTTCCCTGAGAACAGGTGAACCTGGATCAGTTGTCGTCTGTCCGAAGCAGCAAATTTCCGGCAAGGACATCGGTGAAATTGCCGTTTTCAATGGCGACCTTTCCGTTGACAATCACGTATTTCATACCCGTGGCATACCGGCGCGAATCCTCATAAGTGGCATTATCACTCACACGGTCGGGATCGAACACAACGATATCCGCCTTGTAACCCCTCAGCAAAAGTCCTCGGTCCTTCATCCGAAGCAATGAGGCCGGGAGGGAAGACATTTTTCTAACGGCCTCCTCCAATGTCAGAAGCTTTTCTTCGCGAACATACTTTTTTAAGACCCTCGGAAAGCTCCCGAAATTTCGGGGGTGGCCGCGCCTCGGCTTTTCACCCTCTTCCCTGATAGGGAAAGCACTGCCATCACTGGAGACCATCACCCATTCCTGTTGCAGAGCATGCCGGAGGTCTTGCTCCGACATAGACCCGCCGGCATACAGCATATCCGGTTCGTTAAGAACGAAATCTACGACAACATCAAAGGGACTGCCTTCCTGTCTATCGAAGATGTCGGTGAAGTTCATGCCTACAAACTGCGGATATTTTTCAGAGACGATGACCGTGTTGTCATGCCATCCCCAAAGGGCGACGGCACTCGGATTATGTGGGAGTCCTTCCACCGTCAGTTTTTTGATTTTCTCCCGTTTGACTTTGTCAGATAGGGATCTTTTCAGTTCAGCCACATATTTGGATTTCAGATCCTCCCCTTCGTTCCCTCCGAAATACATATTCCTTAGCTTTTTTTTGAGATCGGATAGTGGTTTCATATCCTCGGGAATCTCGAGGAACGAGAATATCGGGCCAAAAGGTGCGGACTGAACATAGGGATACTGGTCCGCTGTAATATTGACTCCTTTCGCTCGGGCTTGGTTCACTTCCTTCACGACTTCTCTCATCAATCCCCAGTTATTCTTTCCAGTCACTTTGAGATGGCCGATATTGACCGGGACGCCCGTTTCTTCTCCGATCCTGACGGTCTCCCTAACGGCTTCTACAATTTGATCGTTCTCATCGCGCATATGAGAGGTGTAGACTCCGTCGAATTCGCCAACCACTTTTGTGAGGGCGATGACTTCTTCTGTGGAGCTGTACAAGCCCGGAATGTACTCCAAACCTGTGCTTACTCCCCAGGCCCCTTCCTGCATTGATTTCCTTAGAATTTTCTTCATGGATTCAATCTCTTCCTCAGTGGCCTCACGGGGCTCCACGCCCATAACGGCTTTTCTGATCGCACCCAGGCCCACCAGGTAAACAACGTTAGTCCCGATGCCCTGTTTTTCCCATTGACCCTTGGTCTCGGTCACTTTGAGAGACACACAGTCACCACAATTACCTGTGACGACTGTCGTCACTCCTTGAAAAAGAAAATTGAGGTTCGCATTGGATGAGACCTGACCCAGAGTATAATCGCTGTGATTGTGCATATCGATGAAACCGGGAGCCGCAATGAGTCCCTGGGCATTGAGAATATTCGCTGCGGATTCTCCTGACAGGTTCCCAATGGCGACGATCACACCGCCCTTAATACCGAGGTCGCCATAAAACCAGGGATTGCCGGTTCCATCAATAATCTTGGCATCTTTTATCAAGATGTCATAATGATCAAAATTAAAAACCGAGAAGGCGAATCCCGTCAGACATAGAATCAAACAAACAAAACCAGCCTTTTTGAGTATCGCTCTGTGTTTCATCGTCCCTTCCTTACAGAAAAATTAACTCCCATAATTTTAAGGTATTCCACAAATCTTTCCAACCTCTACATGAACAAAATATCTAGAAATCCGGAATCGAATGGATCAGTTTGGAAGTTGCAGTAAGCAAGATATTGAAAATCATTGAACTATAGCCCAACCGTCACGTATGATGTTTTAAAGGAGGCTTCATATGAGAAAAAAGATCTTGTTGTTGATAAGCACGGCCATGCTCATTCGGGCTGTCATAGCCCTTGATGGAAAAGCCCGCGCAGTAGCTCAGTGAGGCTTGCTTCTATTTCAGCAGGATTTTCGCTTTTTTCTTGAACCCCTACCGAGAATTCCGCCGCTCAAGAACAGCCCGGCACCCAAGACAAATCCGAAATTGTACCAGAAGCCGCTGTTGTGCACTTCATAAAAGCGCACGCCTTTGGAAAAAATGGAAATGAGAAAGGTAATGGGCGCTATCAACCCGTGCCAGATACCCTTGAAGAATCCGGCCACATTTCCCTCTTTATTCGGGATTTTTTCAAGATCATTCGGTCCCGGCGCACAACTTGCAAAAAGAAACAAAAAAACCAGAAAAAGCACGAGTCCCTTTATCGACATTATAAGGCCTCCTTTTTGTAATGATCGCTTCCTACTTTTTCACCTGATAAACCATTCTTATACCTCTGCTCAATGTCGCCGGAGTAACGGATATATGTGTTTCGTCTTCAAACACATGGGTCGTAAGCCTCAGGTTGGGATAGTTCCGCTCTCTTAATATCTTAGCTAATCTATGCATGTTGGAAACCATGGCCAGTTCAGCATCCCTCTGGTTGCCTTCCCTTTCTTCCAGCGAACCCACCGAAATAAAAACTCTCGCAGGCAGATCAGAATGATTTTTTGCATACTCGCTCTCGTAAGTAAACGTAATCTCCTTATCCCACCAAATGGAAGGGCTGCCGATGATGTACCGGTTAAAAGTATCCGGCTGGTGGAATAGGGTATATAGGGAAAAAAGACCACCGAAAGAACTCCCGGCCAATATCCTGTCATCGGGTTTGGTCCTGAAATTTGCGTCGATAAAAGGGAATAACTCCTCTCGCATAAAATTGAGAAATTTTTTGGCTCCACCCGTACCGAGAGAAGGAGGAGCCTCGGGCACGAATTTCAAAATCATTCCCCAAGTATCTTCATCTTCAGAAGGGGTATAATCTCTGGCTCTTAAACTCATGGCTTCTCTGAAGGAATTTACTGGATAACCCAGTCCTACTATGATCATGTCACACATCTCCATAGTAAAATTGAGTAGTCTCACTGTTTCCGTCATCATACCAAACGTCCCATTGGCATCGAGAACGTAAAGGACGGGATAGGTTCTGTCCGATTCCTTATACTTATGAGGAAGCGCTACAAGGATCTTGAATTCTTGACCGACAAATGAAGAAGAGATCATATGGACTTCTGTCCCTGAAATCGTCACTTCAAGAACTGGAGTGTCGGATACATCTTCCGTCTTACTATCACAAGAGGCAAAACCTGCTGCTAGTATTACAATACATAGAAAAGTTTTCCATTTTTGTCCAATCATATGGTCCTCCTAGGGGAAATAATATGATTGATTTTAAAGCTTCATTCTCATAATCTGGTAGTCCGCATCAAAAAATCCTGATTTCCTGTAGGCCGTAATCGCCCGAGCGTTCATTTTGTGAACATAGAGACGAAGTTTAAGCACAGCCTCATCTCTAGCGGCAGCTTTCACCGCATCCAAGAGTTTCTCCATCAACCCTATCCCTCTGTAGTTAGGTTGAATATACATACTCTGAATCCACCAGTAATAACCTGCAAGCCAATCACTCCACTCTTTAATCACTGAAACATTCCCGATGACTTGGGAATCATCCTTGACCAAAACCCAGTACATCCCGAGGCTATCATCTTCAAGGGCTGTCCTGACTCCGTGGCTGATGGTATCAGGGGCTTCAGCATTTCCCTCTGCCTCGCGGAATTCATGAGCAGTGAAGGAGATTAGCTGTTCGAGATCGGAGGATTCAGCTCTTCTGACACGAAAATTGAGATGTTTCATTGTTGGGTTCTAAGTTGATTTCTGCTTATCACCCTGGCTATGCATCCCGGGTGCATCTAATCTAACACTCGGAATCGTCAATGACACAGACTCGATTTTTCCCAGACATTCAAATGTTCTGGATCTTCGATCCGATTAAATTTTCTTGAGGTAGTCCTTGGCGAGCACGCTGCCGCTTTCAACAGTGGCGATGGAATATTTTGCTTTGACTTCGCTGATCACAATTTTTCCCACCATTTCTTCCTCGGCACCCAGCGAAAGCCCTGTTTCCGGATCAACGAGCTCCTCGCCTTTACGATAGACATCAAATTCATCTCCGGCTTTGACTCCAGAGCTAGCTCCGAGATTGATCCAGACTTGATCTCCCTCAATTTTGATGACTCTTCCTCTATGTACCGGAGCGGCAGGAGTACTGCTCTTCATCCCCTGCGTCTTGTCGACAATTTTCACCACCATTTTTTCCACGGCAGGATGCATCACTTCATTGGCGAGCCCGTAGTCGTAACTTTGTTTGAAATTCAGGCTTTTGTACCGCGCTCCAACCAGATTTTTCTTGTTGTCTTCTTCAACCGCAACAACGATCTCCCCGGTCGTCGTGTTGACCAACCGAGCTTGAAGGACCACTTTTCCCGTTGTGACACCGACCTGCAGCTTGCTGATTCCGCCGCCTGTTCTGCTGATGCTGAACTGACTGACCGATCCGGTCAGGATGAGATCGACACCGAGCATCTTGCCGATTTTTGCGGCTGTGGCCGTTGAAACCCGGCCTGAAGCCCCGAAGTCCTGCTCCGCCAGGACTGCGTTCACTTTTTCTCTCTCTATCAGAGAAAATTTGCCGGTTTCCATAAGATCCGTCACAAAAACATCGGCAGCCGCCTCGCCGAGCCTGTCACCCCACCAATGCCAGGTGCTTTTATTCTCGAACTGAACAACGGCTATTCGAAGCTTACCTGCGGCATGAACGAGGGGAACAAAGGCCACTAAAAATAATAATAATGAAATGAGTCCTAAGGGAAGAATTTTTTTCATTGCCAATCTTTCCTCCTTTCTATTTTTTGTTATCTAAGTATATCGCATTTGTTTTCCCTCCGGTCAAGTCAAAATTTTTTTTAAAACTGAGTGTCAG
>JAFGNQ010000097.1 GCA_016926925.1 Candidatus Aminicenantota bacterium | reverse complement strand
GAAATGATCATCGGCCTCGGTCAGGAAAAAAAGATGCTTATAGTCCTTTCAGAGAGTTCCGGAGAGTATGAAAGCCCCAGGACTTCCCGGGAGTCGAGTGCGGACGGGAATGATTCCAATGATGCGGGTTTGCGTTCGGATCCGGTGGCGGAATTGAAGTTTTCCCATAACCAAGCGTACACACCGGGGCTCAGAGACCGTGTTACGAGAGCCTATCTGGATGACGTTATGATAAAGATAAAATCGGACTGTCTTCCGGATGGGAATCCGAAAAGTGTCAGAATGAAAATGCGGAACCGTCTCAGAGACAAGAAAAATCCCATTTATATCGTTATCAAGAGCGAGAACGAAACGCGCTATTCTGAATATCATCAACAATTCTACAGAATCAACCGGTGCGGAGGAGCCTTTAAAAATTCAAATGTTGTCTATCTCTATCCTGCTTCCTTTACCGATGAATGCGGTTCATTGGAGGCCGTTCTGTTTCACGAGCTTTTACACCTGGCCGGATTGAAGGATGACACAGCTTATGCCGCAACCGAAAAATGTTACAGCTTTCAAGCCCTCAAAAAGCCGTTTTGGCCAATGCATAATCGGGATTGATTTCAAGCGCTTTTTGTAGGTGTTCCCGGGTTTTGTCCGGATCGTTTTTCCGGAGATAGGCCACAGCGAGAAAGGTGTGGGTATCTTCGTTTCCCCAGGACGGTTTTACGGGATCCGAATCATTGTCATTGAAGAAGAGTTCCGCTGCCTTGGTCAAATTTTTAATAGCCGGATCAGGTGCACCGCGAAATGTGGTTCATGGAAATTTTTCGCCACGGACTGACGATCCGTATGCAACATCTTTATATGCATGCCGTGCTGTACTGAAAACAACTCCAAATAATTGACAACTATTTCTCTAAATTGATATTCTATCCCCTCCAACTTGGGGTGACAATTGCCTGCCAAATGCCCGAAATGTGATTCCGACAATACTTCCGACTCCAAATTCTGTAAAGAATGCGGAACTCAGCTCATGCCGTCAGTGCATTTCCCGGAAGCAACAAAGACTTTGGCAACTCCTGTGCAAGAACTGTCCAGAGGCACTGTCTTTGCCGACAGGTATGAAATTATCGAGGAGTTGGGTGAAGGTGGAATGGGAAGAGTCTATAGAGTCTATGACACAAAGGTCAAGGAAGAAATCGCACTGAAGCTTATCAAATCTGAAGTGGCTGCAGACAAAAATACCATCGAGAGATTCCGCTATGAACTCAAGTCAGCCAGGAAAATAAGACACAAGAACGTCTGCCAGATGTTTGATTTGGGAGAGTTCGAAGGAATCCATTTCATCACCATGGAATACGTCAGGGGTGAGGATTTAAAAAGCCTCCTAAGGAGAGTAAGGAAAATACCGGTAGATACGGCGATCTTAGTTTCAAAACAAATTTGTGGAGGTCTTATCGAGGCTCACGGAATAGGCATCGTCCACCGCGATCTAAAACCCTCTAACATCATGATCGATAAACTTGGAAGCGCCCGCATTATGGATTTTGGGATAGCCCGTTCTGTAACGGGTGAAGAATTTACGGGTGACAGCGGCATAGTCGGTACCCCTGATTATATGAGCCCGGAACAAGTGGAGGGGAAAGCGATAGACCAGCGGTCGGATGTTTATTCCCTTGGCATCATCCTCTATGAGATGTTGACGGGAGAAGTGCCGTTCAAAGGGGAGACGCCCTTAAGCATAAGCATGAAACACTTGAGCGAAAGGCCGAAAGATCCTCACTCAATAAACGCCGAAATTCCTTATGAACTCAGCCAATTGATACTTCTTTGCCTTGAGAAGAACAGAGAGAAGCGGTATGGGAGTATCAATGATCTGCTTTCTGAGCTAACAAGGATGCAGAAACCTAGAATAGAAACAATCTCAACAGCACAATGGAAAAACTCGATTGCCGTGCTTCCCTTCCGGGATATGAGTCCTGATAAGGATCAGGATTATTTTTGTGAGGGGATAGCGGATGAGATCATAAATGCATTAACTCATATCGAAGGTTTACGGGTGATCGCCAGGACTTCTGCCTTTGCCTTTAAAGACAAATTCGATGATGTCCGAGAAATCGGGGAAAAGCTTGGTGTGGATACGCTTCTCGAGGGGAGTGTGCGCAAAGCCGGAAACCGAGTACGCATCACGGCTCAATTGATTACTGCTGCCGACGGCTCGCATTTATGGTCTGAGCGGTATGACAGAGAGATCGATGACCTTTTTCTTATCCAGGATGAAGTATCCCTGAAGATTGCCGAAAACTTGAAAATCAAACTTGGCCGCAAAGAGAGAACCTTACTTGCAAAAAGATACACAGAAGACATCGAAACCTACAATTTGTATTTAAAAGGCCGGTTTCACTGGTCCAAATACACCGAGGAGGGATTTAAAAAAGGGATTGAGTTCTACCAGCAAGCCATCGAAAGAGATCCCTCCTATGCTCCGGCTTATGCCGGTATTTCCCTTTGCTATACTTTTCTTGGTTATTATTTGTACCTCGATCCAAAAGAGGGTGCCGACAAAGCAGAGTCAGCTGCAAGCAAAGCACTGGAGATCGATGATAGTTTGGCGGAAGCCCACCTTGCTCTCGCCTGGGTTAAGATGGGACGCGATTGGGACTGGACAGGCACTGAGGCTGAATTCAAGCGAGCCCTTGAGTTATGCCCGGGATACTCGACCGCTCATCTCTTCTACGGTGGTGTGCTCTCAATTTTGTGCAGGCACAAAGAGGCCATTGCCGAGCAAGAAAAAGCAGAAGAGCTCGATCCCCTCTCGCCTCTGAACGGCGCACTGCTGGGACTGCGGTACTATTATGACCGGGATTATACCCGTGCGGTTCAAAAAATTCAAAAAACACTTGAAATGTCACCTCACTTTGTGCCGGCGTACTGGATGATGACCTTACCCCTGGCAGCTGACGGAAGGTTCGACGAGGCCATCACAGCCGGTGAAAAGTCCATTCAATTGTCAGGAGAGGACGATCCCATTTACCTGAGCGTCCTTGGAGTGGCCTATGCTTTATCCCCTTCTCGTAAAAAAAAGGCCGGGGAGGTGATCGAGCGGGTTGAGAAATTGTCGAAGAAAAAACAAATATCTCCATTCTTCATGGGTATGATCCATTTGTGTCTGGGGAAAAAGGATTTGGCCTTTGAATGGTTCGAGAAATCCTACAAAGAGCATGAACCCCTTCTGGTCTGGATAAAACCGGATCCAATCATAAGCGACCGGCTGCACACAGATCCTAGATGGATCCAGTTGCTGAAAAGAATGGGATTGGACTGAACAATTTCATATCCGTTTTATTTTAGATTAAAGACCATCGTAGGAAAGGGGAGTGGCACAATGACCCCCCACCTCTCCATCCTATTTCCCATTTAAAAAAGAGCAAGGTGAAACGATAAAGAAGGGAGTTTTACATATGGACAACCAAAGAAAATTCTTGGTGCGTGAGTTCAAGATTTCTGATTTGGACTCTATAAAACGGATCAGCGAGGCACTCCATCCTGAGTGGTTTACGGAGAAGGCGCTGGAGAATATCCCGCGGGATATACAATTTGCCAGATGCTTTGTAGTTGAATCGGATCGAAAAATCGTCGGGTTTATTTCGGTTCACAGTCATGAAGGCAAGCCCATGATAGGATGGCTTGCCGTGGATCGTAAATTGAGAGGAAAGGGCATAGGAAAACTGCTGCTCGAGAAAGCGGAGCGCGAGTTGATAAGCTTCGGCTACACGGATTTAAGGGTAGAGACTGTCGGTGAATGCACTCCGGTCTATAAACCGTATGCGGAAACATTGAAGTTCTATAAATCCAAAGGATTCGAAGTCGAAAAAAGAGGAGGATTGAGGGACAACATGGGATACAAATGGCGATATTCCACCTTGAGGAAAAAACTTTCCTCTGGGTAGGGCGACTCCGAAAGGCATTTGATAGGGAACATTTATCCGGAATAGTGTAAAATTCGTTATGTGCAGCCTATGAGTGAATCGAGACTTTTCGCTATTTATAAAATGAGCCGGGGGTCTGGTTGAATCCCTCACGTCCTATAGCGGATTGGCTGCCAACGACCAAAAAGGAGGTCGAATCGAGGGGGTGGCATGCGCTGGATGTCATCCTTATTTCAGGTGACGCCTACGTGGATCATCCTGCTTTCGGCCATGCTGTTATAGGGAGGATTATCGAAAGGGAAGGCTTCAAGGTGGCCATCATCCCTCAGCCTAACTGGCGTGACGATCTTAGGGACTTCAAAAAGCTCGGCAGGCCGAATCTCTTCTTTGCCGTTACCGGGGGGTGCATGGATCCCATGCTCAATCACTATACGGCCAACAAGCGGCTTCGCTCGGATGATGCCTATACTCCCGGCGGAAAAACAGGTTTCAGGCCCGACTATGCAACCGTTGTCTACAGCCGAATTCTCAAAAAGCTCTATCCCGGAGTCCCGGTTGTCATCGGGGGGATAGAAGCCTCTTTGAGGCGGGTGACCCACTATGATTATTGGTCGAATCGTTTAAAGCCTTCCATATTGGTGGAAAGCGGTGCGGATTTGCTCGTCTATGGAATGGGAGAACAGCCTGTAAGGGAAATGCTGAGATTATTGAAAAAAGGGGTGCCGTTCTCCTCTCTCAACACCATTCCACAAACGGCCGTTTTACTGCCTGCAGGGGTTCCCATTCCAAAAAGCAATAAATGGAAAACTCTGGAGCTTGCCTCTCATGGAGCTTGTCTGAGGGATAAAAAGGTCTTTGCCCGTAATTTTAAGGTGATCGAACAAGAATCGAACAAGCAGGTTGCGGGACGACTCCTTCAAAAAGTGGATGACCGGATACTCTTAGTCAATCCGCCATTTCGAGCGATGACCGAAAAGGAGATCGACGCGTCGTACGATCTGCCCTATACCCGGCTTCCTCACCCTCGGTATGAGAAACGAGGGCCGATTCCCGCCTTCGAGATGATCAAGTTCTCCATTACTCTGCACCGTGGTTGCTTTGGCGGATGCAGTTTTTGCACGATTTCCGCCCATCAGGGAAAAATGATCGCCAGCCGGTCAAAGGCATCGATTCTCAAAGAGGTGGACGTCATTGCGGCCATGCCCGGTTTCAAAGGATACATCAGCGACCTCGGCGGCCCTTCCGCCAATATGTACGGGACGGGGGGGGTCGATCGGTCCATCTGTGATGTTTGTGACAGACCTTCCTGTGTTTATCCCGAAAGCTGTTCCAATCTCAACCTGGATCACCGCCCCTTGATTGCGCTCTATGAAGAAGTTGCGGATCACCCCAAAGTCAAGAAAGCCTATGTATCGAGCGGCATACGGTATGATTTTCTTCTGGGCAAATCCAGAGAGGAAGAAAAAAAGAATGCCTACAAGGAATATATCGAACAGGTGGTGACCCATCATGTATCGGGGCGGCTGAAAATTGCCCCTGAACACACTTCTGAAAAAGTTCTCAAATTGATGAGGAAACCTTCATTCGATTCATTCAAAATGTTTAAAAAGAGGTTTGATGAAATCTGTAAAAAGAAGGGATTGAACCAACAGCTCGTTCCCTATTTTATATCGAGTCACCCCGGATGCACGATGGAGGATATGGCAAATCTTGCCGCTGAGACCAAGGGCCTCGGTTTTTTGCTGGAGCAGGTCCAGGATTTTATGCCGACGCCAATGACACTTGCCACAGTCATATTCTATTCAGGCTGTCATCCTTATACGCTGAAACAGGTCTATACCGCGAAAACACGAGAGGAAAAGCTGGGGCAGAACAGATTTTTCTTCTGGTATAAGAAAGAAAACCAGAAATGGATAAGAAAAACGCTCGATGAACTGGGACGACAGGATCTTATTGACAGACTTTTCAGACCCCGGGTCTAGCTTATAGGAGCCTTTTTTACTAAACTTGCTTTTGAGAAAATACAACCGGATTCCATCCGGTTTTTGTATGGGAATGCCTTATTATAAAGGACTGGTAAACTTCGTATATAATTAGGAGGTGCCTCATGTTTACAGATGCAAGGAGCAAGAAGCTGGTTTTGGTGGCACACTGCATTTTGAATCAGAATTCCATTT
>JAFGNQ010000096.1 GCA_016926925.1 Candidatus Aminicenantota bacterium | reverse complement strand
CAGACAAAATTCCTTCTCCAGCGTCGTCGAAAGTCTCCAGGAAATCACCGTTCGACTGAACACGTCGATGATCGCCACCAGATAGACAAAGCCGTGGGCCAGACAAATGTAGGTGATATCGGAACCCCAGACTTGGCATGATGCCATATCTCCGTCTTGAGATACAGCAGGTCCGTTTTCCCCCTTATTGCCCTGCCCAGTTTTTTGGGGACCGCCTCAATGCACATATTGTGGGAAAATTTGATTTTTTTTTGAGTCTGTGATAACTGGAGATTGAATTTCGGGAAATTCAGGCCGGGGAATGCTCACCGATCGGGATTCTGAAACAGCGTATTGTCCAGCAGGCGCGTCTGCCTCCCGCTGTTTTCTCGAGACGGCCGTCTTTCACGTCGTTCTTGAGGCCATCGATCCCCTATTTCTTCCCCCTTACAAGGGCTCGACGATCCGGGGCGCTTTCGGGACAGCCCTGAGGAAGATGTCTTGCCGGACCGGGGAAGCGGACTGCAGGGATTGTCCCCGCCGGAACGACTGCGAGTTCGCTTTCATCTTCATCACCCCGCTTCCGCCTGACGTCCGCATGAACCGGTACTCAGAGGCGACTCCTCATCCCTTTCTGATCGAGCCGCCCCTGGAGGAAAGAGGCGAATACGAGCCCGGTGAGCGTCTTTGTTTCAGCCTGATCCTGATCGGCCGAGGTATCCCCTTCTTCGATGTTTTCGTCGCCGCCTTCGAGGAGATGGGCCGGGAAGGGCTCGGAAAAAAACGGTTCACCCCAGGCCGGGTCCGGGTCCGGGAGATCCGCACTCCTTCCGGAGCCTCGATCCGCACAGACGGGAAAACGCCGCCGACCTTCCCCATCCGGCGGCTGGACCTGCCGTGCGATCAGGACAGAGGGGAAGGCTGCTTGTCTCAGGAAAACTTCTCGCTCTTTTTCGTCACCCCGACCAGAATCTGCATCGAAAAACGACCGGTTTCGGAACGGGCTTTCACCGGCGAGCATCTGGTTCAGAATCTTGTCCGCCGTATCGCCAATCTCCATATCTTCCACGGCATCAACGGGGAGCCGTTGCCGGATATTTTCGGGCTCGTCCGGGCGGCGGCCGGGATCCGGACCGTCAGTAACGAGCTGGCCTGGTACGACTGGGAACGGTATTCCTCCCGCCAGGACTGCCGGATGTCGCCTGGCGGTTTCATCGGCCGAATCGTTTTTTCCGGCCTGTCGCCGGAGATCGCCTCTCTCCTCCGGGCCGGCGAGGTCGTCCACCTGGGCAAAAACACCTCCATGGGGATGGGGAAGTATATTTTTTCTCCGGGTTTGAGAAACTGAAATGAAAGGAGTGCTTCACGTCTATGGATCTGAATCCTGATCTCACCTACACGATATTTCTTCTTCCGTTCGCCTATAATCCGGTTATACCGAATCCAAAAAAGGCGATCTCGGATCCATCATCAAACGAAAATGACAATTATTTCTGGAAACCTCGCGATTGGGGCGAGGTTTTTACCCCTTCAAATCGGGAAATCAAAATATTCGAGTACTCAAAAAAGAAAGAATACGAAAAAGATTCATTATCATCCGAGGAAATTTTTAAACGCATACCTTTAGATCGGAATATTTTCATCAAAGATTATCCAAATGCCCATTCTCCGAGTTGGGAATTGCAATATTTCATGCCCGAGACAAACGCCGTGCTCTTCAGCCGAGCCAAATGGTTCGAACTCAGGGATAATACCGGCTCTCCGGCATCCATTCTCCCGCATTCAAAATGCTCCAAATATCATCTGCATGTCGACAACTCCGTCGTTCCTCTTTGCTTTTATTGGGGGCGTCTGATCCTTTTCGAGTATCCCAGTAAAATCTCCACCGACGGTTCGAAAGATGTCGGCGAACAGAATTTCGCCAGGAACGGAATCTTGGCCTTGAAAATCGGTTTCGAATCGGGAAGCCTGCCGAATCTCAATCATCTTTTATGTTTAAACGAATACTTTCGTTATTACAAAATTCCTTTCTTCAATCATCCAACCTACAAAAAACGACACGCCATCATCGTCGGTCTTCCCGGTCCGGACGAATCAATAGCACCCAATTACAAAACGAATTCTTCGGATTTGGCGAATTCCTATTTTGAAATGTGGGATCGGCTCTTAGCCTTACCGATTATAACCGGCTCCGAAAAGATCGATTTGATGCCTCCCTCCTGGCACGAGAACGCAAAAAAGCAAGCCTTTGCGTCCGGAAAAGCGGATGAGTATTCAAGATTTTCCGAACACTCGAAATCATCGTTGATCTGCCGAAACGTTCCCGGCGACTGCGACTTTTCTTGGGATGTCTATCCCGACAACCGAGCTTTCGTATGGACTTGCGCTTATACGTATAATCCACTTGAAGAAGATTCGCTCCCTGATTTCTCGGCCGCATCAGCCATGAACGATCATTCCTCGTCATATAACCAAAAACTCTGGCATGCCCTCCTCGACGTCGATGCCATACCCGATCCGGTCGATGCCTTTCGCTACAATTGGCTAAAAAACCGAACTTATACCCGATGGGCAAAACAGGGAACTTTGTATGGATTCAATAATTATTCGGTCGCCTTATTCGGACATCCGGAGCCATTCGTTCCATTTCATTTCGAAACGATGTATTTCGACATGGGTTTGATGCTTCTCCAATCCCGAATAAGTCTTTTTCGGATCAGCAGAATTGTCAGCCGCGACACCCAAAAACGCCTTGACAACAAGAACCGAAGGGATAATCTGATGTGGGTAGAACGATTCCGGCGTTTCCGCGGCCTATTCGCCTCCTTCGTCAACCTCTATCATTATCCCTTGCTTTCCACTCAGCAGCAGGGAATCGAGATGTATGAATTGATGAGAAAGAATTTCGACGTCGACGCAATTTTCACTGAAATCAAATCTGAAATCGAATCCACCCACGAACTTGCCGAACTGGAAGCAGATAAATCGACCGAAACGGGTTTGAATAGGTTGACAATATTCGGTTTGGGAATCGCATCGGGAGCTTTAATCGGCCAGATTCTTGGGATGTCCAACATTTTTAACGATTTTATCCGCCCCGGACATTTCGGCTATTTTCTACGCCAAGCTGTATTTGTCATTCTTTTTGCTCTTATCGGCTTTATAGGGGCTCTTATAATAGTTAACAAGAAAAAATAAACAGCAGGAGGGTGCTATCAAATTGAAAACACGGAACATGTCGGTTTGTCCCTGCTGGTTCTTCATAGATAAGCTACAAAGGGAATGTAGGAAATCATGGCGACACTAAAAATCCAACTCCGACAACACACCCCAATCATCCACTTTCAGCATGATCGGGAATACGCGACCATCCGCGCGACCGAACTGAAACCGAAACTGGATCGATTCCTGAAAGATCGAGCGCCTGACCTTCCTTTTGATGAACACGGAGCACTGAAATACAAGGTGCGGATCAAGGCAGGCAGGATGTCGGTCTCAAATATCGAAGAGCCCAATATTGATCCCACGACCGGTCAGCAGAGAAGGGATTGGCAGAACAGACCGATATGGAAACAGTTTCCTCTCTTCTTCGGAAATATGGGTGAAGACAATCAACGGGAACCTAAGAAGTTCGTTTTTTCCGAAGAACCGGCCGAGGTCCAAATACTTTGTTTTGAATCCGATGTCATGAAGGCCATCAAAGAGCATGTCGCCGTGTTTTTCATGCGCACTACCTTTGGGATGCGTCAAACGAAAGGATTCGGATCTTTTTATCTTGATCCTAGCGATCCGTTGTATAAGCAGCATCCTGCTTCGTTGAGTTATCGGTTTACTGTAAATACCGATCAAATACAAGAGGGAAGAGAGCAAAGAGAATGGATACAATGGGGAAATTGGCACCAACTATGGGCAAAATGGAGAGCCCTGTATTGTGACATAGCCCTTTTTTACCGTTCTTTGAGAAGCGGTATAAACGAAATACGCGGTAGAGCTCCCCGTGCGCATACGGTTTTCTATTTTAAATCCATGATGTTTCTTTATTTCAAAGAAAAATATAAGAAGCAGTGGGACAAAAAAAGCATCAAGCAGGAATATTTCCCGGGAGAATTGCTGATACAGCAAGGCCGTCATATCGACCCCAATGGCCCGGTGCAATATAATTCAGAATGTAAAGCTTATCCGTACGAACTACTGGTCAAAGATCTGCTCGGGCTTTCAAGCGAAGAAACGTGGAGATTCTACAATGCCAAAATAACCAAAAAGCATATAGGCGAAATCGTTCGTTACAAGTCGCCTCTTTTCTTCAAACCCATCCGTACTGGAACCGGATATGATGTATGGTTCGACGCAGACACAATCCCAAGGTATTATTTCGAGAAGAACTTCGATATAAAAAATAATGGATGTGGCAGCCTACAACTGACAACTCCCAAGTGGACAGAGTTCGACATACACGAGTTCATTAGATTTGCCGTAAGCAAGGATCTTTCGCGACATGTGGAGATTCGATTCCACAATACAATAGATTTTAACAGATTGACTGGCATCTACAGCGAGATAAAGAACTGCATACCGGGAGGCCGGCCATGAGTAAAACATATATCGGCATCACCATCAGTCCCATCGACCGGACATTCCGCGCCGCCCGCAAAACGCGCGAACTCTGGGCCGCTAGTTACCTCTTCTCCTATCTCATGCGCCTCATCATCAAGTCGTTCCACGAAAAAGGGCGCCGATTCGTCGTTCCCTTTGTTGATGACGAAGTCCTCAAAATGAGAAACGGCGTCGGCATGTTCCCCGACCAATGCATCTTCGAAAGCAGAGATAACGACTTCGAGGAACTGCCGGGTATCGTTCATGACATCATCACTCGCATTGTTGCGAATTTCGGAAACGAAGATTATGTTCGCAGTTACCTACAAGCATCGTGGTGTCAAATAAGCACGGACAGTGATAAGGATGCCGTTCTTGTTCTGAAGACTGCGCTCGATACCATTGAACAGATGCCTTCCCTCCCAACCCCCGCAAAGGGTAATATCATCAACGAGGCGCTCAAAGAGAGCGGCGGCAGGGCAGGCTTCCTTTTCGACGATGCGAACCGAAAGAAGGGATTCCCCTCGATCTTCGAGATAGCAACCAAGGACATCAGCGACGATTTGCCGGGAGGATTTTTCGATAGTGACGAAGACGACAATATTATCTACGACCGTATCGTCAAAGAAAAGAGAAAGAAGAACAAGGATTTTAAACTGAAAAAACATTACAAGTATATCGCTATTGTCAAAGCCGATGGTGACAACCTAGGCAACGCAATTAAGAAATGTGCGAATGACCAAGCGTTCAGTGCGATCAGCCTCGCTCTTTTCGAATTCTCAAAGAATGCGCACAAACTAATCGAGGAATACAACGGTACCACCGTCTATGCGGGAGGCGACGACCTTCTCTTCTTCGCTCCAGTAAAATTCGGGAGTGAAACCATCTTCACGCTCATAAATGAGCTGGGGAAGGCCTTCCAGGTCCCGGGCGGTCCGACGCTTTCCTTCGGGCTCTCTATAACCTACAATAAATTCCCCCTCTACGAGGCCTTGGCGTTAGCGGACGAACTCCTGTTCGATGCAAAAAAAAAGGGCGGCAGGAACGCTGTCGCAATAGCGCTTGTCAAGCACAGCGGCATGACAACTCGCGGCGTCTTCAGCAAGAAAGGGCCGCTCTACGACAAACTTGAAATACTTACCAAGGAAAGCGTTAAGGGAAAAGTGATTCCCACTTCGCTGATCCACACTCTGCTGGGACAAGAGGAGGTCCTAGCGCTCGCCTGCCGGAATTCGACGACAGCCTCTCAACGAATCGAGAATTTCTTGCGCAACTCGTTCGATGAGGGATACAACAAAGCGCTCGACTTCATGATATCGCTAGTCGATCTCATACCTACCATCTATGCGGGATCGGGTCGAAAGGAGCAGGCAGCGCTATTAGAAACCTCCCTTCGGACCGTCGCTTTCCTGCAGGAGGACTAAGCCATGACTCAATACCTCATTACCCTCCGCCCGGTTGACGGATTCTTTTTTGGCGGCGCCGAGACCTTCGGCGACGGCAAAAACACGAACTATCTGGTCCGATCAGATAAACTGCCCCAGCAGACCACCCTCATCGGAATGTTGAGAAAGGAGATACTGCGTCAGCACGGCCCCTTCAAGGCCCTTTACCACGACTACACCAATGACGAGAAAACGAAGATGGCTGAGAGGATAGGGAGCAAACCCTTCTCCTTCTCCGGCCCCAACAAGTTCGGTGCCTTGAAACGAGTGTCGCCGGTATTCCTCACCGATGGAACAAAGAACTATATACCCATTCCATTAGACCATGACATCAACCTAATAGTAAAACAGGACCGCATTTTTGGAAGCACCGCCATGAAGATTTTTCGTCACGGCGCACCGACCGGATACGACGGCAAGAAGGGGCTCCCCTCCGGCTTCATGGCTTCCAATGGGGAATGCATGGACGATGAAGATATTTTCATCCGGATCGAGAAGGTCGGTATCCGTAAAGATAAATGGGACGAGGATGACGAGAAGGCCTTCTACAAACAAACCCGCTACAAGTTGAAACGCAACTTCCGGTTCGCCTTTATCGTCGATTGCGACCTTAATCTCGGTAATGCCCTCGTCGAGATGGGGGGCGAGCGGAGCATTTTTGCGATGACGGTGACTGAAACCTCCGATTGCTTTGAGAAAATATTCAGCGCAATCCACTGTTCCGGTCATCTCCTGCTTGCCGATACACTCACCGAAAACGCGATCTACGATGCATGCACACACGCCATCGCCGATATCGTACCGTTCCGACATTTTGAGAATCAGATGGACAAGTATAAGAGTCTAGACAAGTCGCCGGTTACCTTTCTGTTGAAACGGGGAACAGTGCTGTATGGCGACCGCGGGAAAATAGAAGCATGTCTGAACAAAGATGCGCTGACCCGGTGCGGCTTCAACATCGTCAAATATATAAATTAAGGAGGATAGCGATATGAACAATCATTTCTTCCTTCTCCACGCGATCACCAACCTCCATGTCGGAAGCGGCGACACCATCGGCATCGTGGACAAGACGGTCCAGCGTGACCACATCACCCAGAGGCCGATCATCCACGGGTCGAGTCTTAAGGGAGCACTCCGCGAGTTCTGCCAGCTCAAAATATTCGACGCGCTTGATACCGTGTTCGGCAAGATGGATGATGAAACACAAAAGACCGTCCCTGGCTACTTCAACTTTTTCAGCGCCCACCTCGTTTCGATGCCATTTCGCAGTGACCGCCGCCCCTACTTCAACGCCACTTGTCCAGATGCGATAACGGAACTGATTGACCTTGCCGAGCGACTCGACATCGCTCTGCCCCAAAAGGATGCTCTAAAACAATTCGCCGATAGCAATCCCGGCGATTCCGAGGCGATCGTGTTCGAACGAAGCGCGAACGGCGGCAGTCTGGAAAACCTCACGATCCGGACAGTCGATTCCATCGCGGGACTTGATCTTATCGGGCCTTTCCCGTCGCTTGTAAGCGACAAATCGTTCTCTGATATATGCAAATGCGGCCTGCCGGTCATCCCGCGCAACCGTCTAGAGAGCGGAGAAAGCGCCAATCTCTGGTACGAGGAGGTCGTGCCGCGCGAAAGCCGGTTCATTTTCGGTCTCATCGCCGAGGATGCGAATGACGCCTCTTTCAGGACTTGCGTCGAAGGCGGGCTGGTCCAGATAGGCGGCAACGCTTCTGTCGGCTACGGCTTTACCAAGATAAGGCAGTTGGTATAAGGAGTGGGCTATGATGAAAAACGAAGTAACCTGTTATCTGGAGCGAGCCGAAAATGCCTTGCGCAGTACAGGGATAGTCAAGGATGGCGACACCTACGAGCAGGAATATGGAGGCCGCATCGCCTCTTTCGGCCCTTCGGTGATTCTCTCGGGTCTGTTACCAACCGTGGCCTTCTATTCCAAGGATGAGGAAAGGGGTAAGGTAATGAAAGCGATAATGAAGACCATCAATCTTGATTCGCGGGAAAACCTTTTGCAGTACCTTGCCCCCCTTATCAACGATAAGGCGGAATTGAAAAAGGAAGAGGAGCGAAT
>JAFGNQ010000095.1 GCA_016926925.1 Candidatus Aminicenantota bacterium | reverse complement strand
TGTTCACGGATGCGTCCATTTTTCTCAGGAAGGTCTGCGGATATATTCCCATCCAGAACATCATGATGACAATGGGAACCAGGTAGAGGATCTCTCTTTTCTTGATGTCAGGAAATGAAGAGATTTTTTCGTTGGTGATGGGGCCGTGCATGACTCTCTGAAACATCCAAAGAAGGTAGGCAGCCGCAAGGATAACGGTGGTTACAGCCAGGATTGCAAGCACATTGTTAGCTTTGAAAATTCCGAAGAGACACAGAATCTCCCCCACGAATCCGTTGAGCCCGGGCAATCCCACCGATGACAGCAAGCAAATCAAAAAGAAGGCCGCAAATACGGGCATCTGCTTGCTGACGCCTCCGAAATCCTTAATGAGACGCGTGTGGGCCCTCTCATACAGAATGCCGACGCACAAAAACAGCGCGCCCGTGCTCAGCCCGTGATTGAGCATTTGGTAAATGGCTCCTTGAATGCCTTCAAAATTCATGGCGAAAACGGCCAGCATTATGAGCCCCATGTGGCTGACGCTGGAGTAGGCGACAAGCGATTTGATATCTTTTTGGATGAGAGCCATCAAGCCGCCGTATATGATGCCGATAAGGCAGAGAACAGCTAAATAGGGAAGGAATTTCATCAGGGCATCGGGAAACATGGGAATCGCGAACCGGAGAAAGCCGTAAGCCCCCATTTTTAGGAGGACAGCGGCCAGGATGACAGAACCTGCCGTAGGGGCTTCGACATGGGCGTCAGGCAGCCAAGTGTGGAAAGGGAACATTGGTACTTTTATGGCAAAGGCCAGAGCGAAGGCCAGGAAAAGCCAGACTTGGAGCTGCGGATTCAAGACAAGTTTGTAAAAATCGAAGATATTAAAGGAATAAATTCCGGTGGCTTTGTAATAGGTGGAGTAAAGAAAAAAGATGGCTACGAGCATCAGGAGACTGCCGAACATCGTGAACAAGACGAATTTGACGGTAGCGTAAATCTTGCGCTTCCCTCCCCAGACGCCTATAAGGAAGTACATAGGGATGAGCATGGCTTCCCAGAACACATAGAAAAGGAAAAGATTCAGCGAAACGAAGACTCCGATGATCCCCGTCTCTAAGATCAGCAAAAATATCAGGTACTCTTTGACTCTTTTCTCGATATATTTCCATGAGGAGAGGACGGCGATCGGCATGAGAAAGGTGGTGAGAATGATGAGAAACAGACTGATGCCGTCGATGCCGACATGGTAATTGATACCGTGTCCGATCCAAGAGGCCTTTTCCACGAACTGGGCATCAGCGGTTTGCGCGTCGAAGTTGAAGTAGAGGAAGAGAGAAATGACAAAGACGACAAGCGTGAACAGCAGAGCCAAATATCTGAGAAGGTTTTCCCTTCCCTTGTTGACGAAGATCAAAAGGATGGCGCCTGCAAGAGGCAGGAAGGTCACGATGCTTATAATAGGTGCGTTCATTTTCTAAAACAACAAATATCCTAGTAAGATTATCGCTCCCAACAGGAATATCAGCGCGTAGTCTTTGAGCAGGCCTGTTTGGAAGAGACTGAAGGCTTTACCGAAGAATCCGGCGGTTTTAGCTGAGCCGTTTACGGTTCCGTCTATCACTTTAAGATCAAAGTTTTCGTAGGCGATTTCAGAGCCGCGGATCATGGGATTGACAATGGTAGCGTTATAGATTTCGTCCACATAATATTTATTGTAAAGGAGCTTGTAGAGCCGTGGAAAGCGGGCTACGAGATTGTGCGGGATCTGCGGGTTTTTGATGTAGAAAACGTAGGCCATAAAGATTCCGAAGAGAGCTACACCGACCGAGATCAGGATAAGCAGCCATTCCGTGCCGATACCGAGATGGGCGGCATGCCCTCCTTTTATGACCGGATGCAAATAGTGCTCGATCCAGTTCACATTCTTTCCCAAAACAACGGGCAATCCGATATAACCCGCTACTATGGCGAAAAATGCAAGAATCATGAGCGGTACGGTCATGGAAGGAGGCGATTCATGAAGATGGGCTTTAACTTCGGGCTCGAGCCTTTCCTTCCCATGAAAAGTCAGGAATATGAGGCGGAACATATAGAACGCGGTCAGTACCGCGCCTGTAATCCCCAAGGCCCAGACGAAATAATGGCCGTTGGCGAACGCGCTGGTCAAGATGGCGTCTTTTGAGAAAAATCCGGAAAGGAAGGGGACTCCGGCGATGGCAATCGCCCCGATGAGGAATGTGGGATAGGTGCGTGGAAGGTATTTTCTCAATCCTCCCATTTTTTGCATATTCAGTTCCCCTGACATGGCATGCATGACGCTCCCGGCAGCCAAGAACAAGAGACTCTTGAAAAAGGCATGAGTGTAAAGGTGGAAGATTCCCGCAGCATAGGCGCCGACACCGCACCCGATGAACATGTATCCCAGTTGGGAAATCGTCGAGTAGGCGAGCACACGCTTGATGTCGTTCTGAGTCAAGGCCATAGTGGCGGCGAATATGGCTGTCAGTGCTCCGACTATGGCCACAATGTTCCCGGCGGTTCCTGATAATGAGTAGAGGAGGTTCATCCGGGCAACCATGTAGACTCCGGCCGTCACCATCGTGGCCGCGTGAATGAGGGCGCTGACAGGAGTCGGGCCTTCCATGGCATCCGGAAGCCAGACATAGAGTGGAATTTGGGCTGATTTTCCGCAAGCCCCGACAAACAAGAGGATGGCGATCAATGTGGCCAATCCTTTTGTTATCTGGCCGCCGCCGATAGCTGCATTGATGGCTGTGAATTCCGAGCTTCCGACGAAGATAAAGATGAAGAGTATTCCCAGGATAAAACCGGCATCCCCGATGCGGTTGACTATAAATGCTTTTTTCCCGGCATTCGCAGCCGAGTGTTTTTCAAACCAGAAACCGATCAGCAGGTAGGAACACAGACCGACTCCTTCCCAGCCTACGAACATCAAAACCATATTGGAACCCATCACCAGGATGAGCATGGCAAAAGTGAAGAGGTTGAGGTTTTGAAAAAAACGTGCGTAGCTTTTGTCATCGGCCATGTAGCCGATGGAATAGACATGGATAAGGAAACCGACCGCGGTGACGACGAGCACCATAACGGCTGTCAGCGGGTCGAATTGGAAGGAGAGATCGGCTTTGAAGCTACCGGAATGAATCCAGGAGAAGAGATTTTTTATCAGGGGATGGTCTGCATGTCCTGCTTGATTCAAGCCGATAAAGGAAATGAGGCCGATAACAAATGAGACGAATACGGCAAAACATGCCTGGAAGGAGATATATTTTTTGGGAAGTTTTGTCCCGAAAACGAGCAGAATAGCGGAACTCAATCCGGGGATGAGCGGAATAAGCCAGAAAATATCAGTCATCTTAACCCTTCATCATGTTGATCTCTTCAGTTTTGATGCTTTTTTTCTGTTTGAAAACAAGAAGTATGATCGCCAAACCGATTGCGGCTTCTGTAGCAGCCACGGTGATGATAAAAAATACGATGATTTGACCGTCCAACGAAGATGCCGCCTTGGCAAAGGCGATGAATGCGAGGTTGGCGGCGCTGAGCATAACCTCGATCGCCAGAAACTGAGTGATCAAATCCCTTTTCACGAAAAAAGCGATGATTCCCAGAAAGAAAAGTACCGCACTCAGTACCAGAAAATATTGTGTGGGGATCATTCGTTGTCCTTTTTCTTCACTAAGACTATGGCTCCGACCAGCGCTGCGATAATCAAGACAGAGGTGATCTCGAACGGATAGAGGTACTCTGTAAAGAGAAGCTGTCCCAGGTTGGAGGGATTGGCAAGCTCTTCTGAAGCGGCCATTGGAGCAGGCGAGAGAGCGCCTTGAAATGCGAAGATCAGCTCGATGACCAGGACGACACCGATGATAAAGGCAAGAAAGATCGTTCCTTTTTTCCGCTCGGGCGGCACACCCTCTTTGAGGTTGATCATCATGATCACGAATATGAAGAGGACCATAATGGCGCCTGCATAAATGATGATCTGGATGACCGCAATGAAAGGAGCATCCAGAAGTGCAAACAAACCGGCGATACACACAAATGCCAGAATAATGTAGAGGGCGTTGTGGGCTTGATTTTTTGAAAAGATCATACCCAAGACTGCGGCGACTGTGACGATCGCCAGTAAAAAGAATAAAAAATAGGCCATTTTTTTGAGTTTCTCATTGTATTTTTTTCAAAGAGTTAATGTCAAGGGATTTTTAAATAAAAAGCCATATCTATGAATACATGTGTACTCATAGTAAAAAACATATCGGGAATCCGCAGGGAACAGGCCTTGAAGTCGGGATATTCCGGTTTATTTTATGCATGGATTTCAATGATGTTTTTGCTTGATGGAATTTTTTCAAGATTATTTTGACAAAATCAGCGGGTTTGTTATAATGATCTCCGGTACTGCGGGGTAGAGCAGTCTGGTAGCTCGTCGGGCTCATAACCCGGAGGTCGCTGGTTCAAATCCAGCCCCCGCTACCAATCCTTTTTCTTCTCATTTCCCCTGATAAACAACAGCTTTCCCACAGCATTTCAGCGGTCTTCTGTTTTAGAAACCGTGAGCAATAGCGAGTAAAATCAGTCATTCTCTGTGACACCTGTGACATGAGGACAGGTTTAGACGTTCGCCGATATGACGATTGCATCTCAGTTTGTCACGGCTGTACTCCCTGCCCGGCATATCCTCAAGCTCCCCCGGATTGGGCAGGATCATGGTGGGATAACCGGTTTGCGCGGCGATGGGATCGCCGTAATTGTTTAAAAAGGCCTGCTTAAAGGGGCCGCCGACACTGCCGACGATCACAACCTCGCCCTTCCGCTTCGGATGGTTCAAATCCACAAATCCGACCGGGACAAATATAACGCCTTTGTGCCAAAGGTCTTTCATCTCCCAGACGGTTTCTTCTCCCTGCTTCCGTTCAAAAGGGACTTTCTGGCTGGAAAATTCGAACGACACACGCCTCAGATTCTTCTTCGGATCCGTCTCCGACGCAACGATCTCATCCTTGGTGATGGTGTACTTCAACGGACCGGTTTTCGTCTGAAACCGATCCCAGATCTCTCTGGGCAAAGGAGTCTGATCCCCTATGGATAAAGCCTGAAGTCCACTGGCATCCAGGAAAATAAATACCAGAACAAAAGCGGCTGCCGCCGCATGTTTAAAATTTTTTGACATTGCAATCTCCCTGATTATTTTATTTTCCCGAGCCGAGGGTGGTTACACCTGACGCAGTTTCCACTTCCCTCTGCGGAAAAGCAGGACTGCAGCCACCGTCATCATGGTCTCTGCAGCCAGAATAGCGACATAAACCCCTTTTTCTTCAAGACCCAGAGGGAGTGCCAGAACATAGGCCAGAGGTATTTCCAGCAGCCAGAAGCAGAAAAAATTGATATAGGTGGGTGTTGCCGTGTCCCCCGCCCCATTGAAGGAATTGACGATGGCCATGCCCAAACCGTAGGAAAGGTAACCGTAACCCAAAAGCCGGAGGCAGGCACTTCCCGAAGCCACAACAACCTGGTCCCGTATAAAGAACCGCATTAAGAATTCGGGAAATACTATGATGGACAACCCCACAAAACCCATAAAACCCATGTTGATGAACCCGGTCCTCCAGGCGGAACTCTCAGCCCGGTCAGGTTTGCCTGCCCCCAGGTTCTGGCCCACCAGAGTGGACGCGGCATTGCTCAGCCCCCAGGCTGGCAGGAGGGAAAACAGAACGATTCGGATGGCGATGGTGTATCCGGCCACCACTGCACTCCCGAACATCGACACTATGCGCACAAGCCCGATCCAGCTGGTGGTGGCAATCAGCGACTGGCCGATCCCGCCAAGGGAAAGTCTGATGAGTGTCCTGATGACCTTGAAATCGATCTTCCAGCTGGACATTTTCAATCGGACACGTTTATTTCCACGGAACAGGAGATTGAATTGGTAGAGGATGGCGATCCCTCTACCGATATTGGTGGCTACGGCGGCCCCCATAACGCCCGATACGGGGAAAGGGTCCCACCCGAAGATGAGGCAGGGATCGAGGAAGATATTGATGCCGTTGGCCAGCCACAGCACCCGCATGGATACTGCGGCGTCACCGGAACTTCGGAAGACGGCGTTGATGATGAACAGAAGGAAGATGACTGCATTGGCCCCCAGCATTACTGTAGTGTAGCCTGAATAGGAGCGGATCAGATCGGGGGAAGCGCCCATCAACCTGAGGATATCCTTTGCGTAAAGGATCCCCGGGAGGGAAATCAGCAGGGACAGCGCCACCCCAATCAGGATGGCCTGGACTGCAGCCGTGGAGGCGCCAGAGGGATTTTTCTCCCCGATCCTACGTGACACCAGGGCGGTCGTCGCTGTAGCAAGGCCCATTGCAAGGGAGTAGACAATAGTCATCAGTGATTCCGTGATGCCGACCGTGGCTACGGCATCCGCTCCCAGCTTGGAAACAAAAAAGATATCGACGACGGCAAATACCGACTCCATGGCCAGTTCCAGCACCATGGGGAGGGCAAGGAGGAATATGGCGCGGCCTAGTTTTATGGAGGTAAAGTCCTTGTCCGAGCCGGCGATTGCTTCACGGATGTCCGACCAGAACACGCGTAAACTGATTTTCCTCCCGGATTCCCGAGAGAATATCCGGGATATTTTTCTGCGCAGTCTTCCGGGCATCGTTCTTATTCCTGTTTTTGATCAAAATTTTCTGCATTATATCAGCATCACTCAAATATCCCCACTTTTTTCTGAAATCGGCCTCAGAAATTAAACTATTGGGGTCGGGCCTCAGCATTTCATTTATATTCAATGACTTAAAGAATATTTATAAGAATATTTTACATTATAAGCTTGATTTTTGCCCTTGGTTCATCACAATAATGAGTCCCTGGTGGCATGGAGGGAATAGATTTTGAGTTGGAAGTAGCGGAGATCCCGATAGCCATAGGCTCTGCGTTTGACTACTTTGATCCGGTTGTTGATGCCCTCCACTTTGGCTGTTGAGAGGGGAAAGTCAAAATAGTTCAAGATTCCCCAGGCATGTCGTCGTAGCTTCTTTGCGAAGCGATGAAGCAAGGCGATACCTGAGCCCAAAGCGGTATCGATCCACTCATTGAGGTACTGTTCTGCTTCCTGTCGTGCGGGCATGGACCAGAGTCTCCGGAAATGCTCTTTGAGCACATAGGCGATGTAGATCGGCTGGTTGATGCGCAGGAGCAATTCGAGTCGCTCCTGCGCTTTGAGAGAGAGTTTTTCGTATCCTTTCAACAGCAGGTAGCGGCTTCCTTTGATCACCCGGCCTTCGGTCGTACCCTCGAGCCGATTGTACTCATCGACACGGATTTCGTTGAGAGTCCTGGAGTAATCTGCCACGATATGGAAAGGATCGTAGACCAGGGGAAGACCCCGGTAATAGAGCCTGACAGCCTTGGCATAAGGCTTCCACATGTCCATGGCGATGGCTAAAGAAAAGAATTTCCTTTATAGCGCAGTCGAAATCGAAGTCTCCTCAAATTATTGCTCTTGTTGATTTGTATGTTTTTACCGGGAATAAGGACCGGGCCTTGGACTGTCTGGAGTAAGCTTAAGAGATACGGATCCCCAATTTACCTTCTTTAATGATAGATCCTACCTTTGACAGCCTGCGCGACGACTCCTGCTTCCAGGAACTGCTGCGCAAGATGAACTTCGCGGCGGGGAAATAATCAGAGAATCTATCTCGTTGTTATTGAAGCTCAATAGGAATATTGAAAATTTATTAAATTATTGACGAGATTCGATCCATTCCACTTTGAGCTTTTTTTGGTTCTCAGCGCAGTCTTTTAAATAGAGATTTATAAGTGACTGGTAGGAAAACCCGGTTTCTCCAGCCAGCTTTTTAAAATATTCTATGGTGCTGTTATCCAAGCGGATCGTAATCTGCTTTTTCAGCCGTTTTGCGTAAGGATTTTTCCGGCTTTTCATCGTCTGGAGATCATATTCTTTTTTTCAGACGATCTGTACCTAGAAAAAATCTCAATGAAATAAATTGACAATCCTACATATCGATTCGGATTTGATCAATCAAAAAAAGCGTGAAAAAAGAGCCCAAAAGAGCCCAGATTGACTGGGCTATCGGAAATTGATATTCTTGCGTCAAATATGCCCAACTGATGGAGAGGAGAAAATGGGACTAAAATGCTCCAAGTGTCAGCACGAAAATCCTGACGATACCATCTACTGCGGTAAATGTGGCGGTCCATTGAAACCTGCGGAAAGAGCCTCTGTTACAAAAACACTGATCACGACTAAGGAAAGCCTGCAAAAGGGAAGTACTGTTGCAGAAAGGTACCGGATACTGGAAGAGCTGGGTAGAGGGGGCATGGGTGTAGTCTATAAGGCAGAAGACACAAAGCTGAAAAGGACAGTCGCCCTCAAGTTTCTGCCGCCCGAGCTGACACACATCTCAGAGGTTAAAGAACGCTTCATGAGGGAGGCGCAGGCCGCCGCCGCTCTGGACCATCCCAACATCTGCACTGTATATGAGTTTGACCAAACCGAGGAGACATCCTTCATTTCCATGGCCTACATCGAAGGCCAGAGCTTGAAAAAGAAGATCGAATCGGGCCCACTCGAGCCGGATCAAGCCCTTAGGATTGCCACTCAAGTTGCCGAGGGTTTGCAGGCAGCCCATAAGAAAGGCGTTGTCCATAGGGACATCAAGAGCGCCAACATCATGGTAACAGAGGACAACCAGGCTAAAATCATGGATTTCGGACTGGCCAGGATGACAGGAGGGACGCTGATCACCAAAGATGGGACGACGATGGGGACAATCGCTTACATGTCTCCTGAACAAGCAAGAGGGGATGAGGTCGAGCATCGCGCGGACATCTGGTCATTGGGTGTGGTTCTCTATGAGATGTTCACTGGTCAACTGCCTTTTAAAGGTGATCATGATCAGTCTGTTGTGTATTCCATCCTGAATAAGCAGCCCAAGCCAATCAAGGATTTACGCTCAGAGGTTCCGATATCCATAGGTCAGGTTGTGGCCAAAGCCCTTGAGAAGAATCCGGATAAGCGTTACCAGCA
>JAFGNQ010000094.1 GCA_016926925.1 Candidatus Aminicenantota bacterium | reverse complement strand
GAAAAAGGAGTCCTGGTAACGAACTTCATGCACGCCTAGAATTTTCAACTTGCAGAGGGCGGTGCTTTCCAAAAAAACGAAGAATGCCGGAGATTTTATATGCCCGATGGATTTCTTGTGCCCGCGGGTGAGCGTTGGAAGATGCTCCCTTTGGCGGAACATCTGAAAAAAGTCGCCTCAGAGGGTGCCGATTATCTGTACACCGGCGAATGGGGAGAGAAATTTGTCAAGGCGGCCAATAAATTGGGGTACCGGGTGAGTCCGGAGGATTTGGCCGAATTCAAAGTGAAATGGCAAGAGCCGGTTCGTTTCACATACCGAGGTCTCAATCTCATCGGCTCTCCGCCTCCGGATACAGGAGGCCTAGTCGTCGGCTACAACTTGAACATCCTGGAAAATTTCGATCTGAGAGGTATGGGACATTTCACCGAATCCGCTGACGCTCTCGAGGCCATCGTTCGCACTTTTGCCAGAGTTCACGCGGAGACCGGAGGCGTTATCACAGATCCTCTGAATTTTAAAATTCCTTCCGATGTCTGGCTATCGAAAGAATACGGAAAAATCGGAGCCGGTTTTGTCAAAAGCACGATGATTCAACCTGGAGTAATCTTGGGAAAGCCTGATGATTCTCAGGAGTCGGCTGCGCGATTCGAAGGTTCGGTGCTCTATCAATCGAATACGGGTGTGCCGGCATCCATGGGCAGCAATCACAACGTAATTGTCGATCCCAAGGGAAACTGGATTACTCTACTGCACACTTTGCACGGAGGCGCACCGGGTATATTTATCGATGGGGTCCGTGCCTGGGGAAGCGATGCTTTGGCTTACACTTCAGGACCCGGACGCAGATTGGTGCTTCCCATCACGGCCATCATGATCGAAAAGGAGGGCAAGCCTTGGCTGGCCATGGGGACACCGGGGTATCCTCCTCAACCCGTGACAGAAGTGCTTCTCAACATGCTCGAATACGGGATGTCTCCTGCAGAGGCCGTTGAATCGCCGCGTTTTTGGGCATCGAGAACGGCTTCGGAGATTTGGTCTAGCCTTAATATCACACTTCGCCTCGAGTCGCGAATTCCGGGGGATGTGAAAAGTCAATTGACTTCCCATGGAATCCAAATCGAGGATTTGGGAGATTACAATTGGCACACCGGGTCGATGCAGATCATCTGGCGCGATGAAAAGACCGGCAAACTGCATGGAATCACCGACTCGCGAAGATTGGGACACACTTCGGGTTTTTAAGATAGGAGGAATATCATGAAAAAGAGAATAAAGATCAGTTGTCGTTTGATTCTATTATTCTCTGCCGTGCTGCTTCTTGTTCGACCATCGTTTACGCAGCCAACGTCGCAGAAAGAAAAACTGGAAAAGGCTCTTGAGGCATCGGCCGTCATCGAAAAAAAAGTCATGGTGACGATGCGGGATGGCGTAAGGCTGGCTACGGATATCTATCGGCCAGCGGGGATCGCGGAGCCGATCCCAACGATATTTTGGAGAACTCCTTACAACTTTAATGAGCCCCATGCATATTTGCTCCAAAACATCTATGAAGCAGTGAGCCGCGGATACGCTTTTATCATACAGAATGAGCGCGGGAAGTTTTTTTCAGAAGGAAAATGGGAAATTCTCGGGCGTCCGAGGACAGATGGGTATGATGCACTCACTTGGATCGCCGATCAGCCATGGTCCAATGGTAAAGTGGGGACAATAGGTTGTTCTTCTTCGGCGGAGTGGCAACTGGCACTTGCCGCCATGGACCATCCTGCTCATGCAGCCATGATACCCATGGCGTCAGGCGCAGGAATCGGTCGTGTCGAACCTTTCTACGAACAGGGAAACTGGTATCGCGGCGGCGTCTATCAAATGCTTTTCGCCTCATGGTTGTACGGTGTTCAGAATACGCAGAGGCCGACTTTTTCCAAAGATATTTCTCAGGAGGACCTTGTCCGGCTTTCCAAATACTTCGATCTGGCGCCAAGTATGCCTCCTGTGGATTGGGGAAAAGCTATGGCTCACCTGCCCCTAGTGGATATCATAAAGAATGTGGATGGTCCTAAGGGCATATACGAAGAACTCATCCAGAGATTCCCCAATGATCCTGCATGGTACGAGGGAGGTCTTTATCACGATAACGAGCCTTTCGGAGTTCCCAGCTTCTGGATGAATTCATGGTATGACGTCTCTATCAGCCCAAATCTGGCTCTGTTCAATCACGTGACAAAGAATGCGTCGGATCCGGAGGTAGCCGGAAATCAATTCGTGCTCATTGCACCGACATCCCATTGCGCGTTTTTTTCAGCTTCCGAAAATACGATCGTGGGCGAGCGCAATATGGGTGACGTACGCCTCGATTGGAATGCACTCATTTACGGATGGTTCGACTACTGGCTGAAAGGTGTGCCGAACGGATTTACAGAAAAGACACCAAAGGTGCAGTACTACACCATGGGATTGAACAACTGGCAGTCATCGAAGACATGGCCTCCCGAGAGAGCTGAAATGATGACTTACTATCTGGACAGCGGCGGTAAAGCGAACAGCCTCTTCGGAGACGGCAAGCTCACGACGATAAAACCGGAATCCAAAGATAATGCCGACACGTTTACTTATGATCCCAAATATCCGGTGCCCTCGCTCGGAGGCAGCATCTGCTGCATCGGCGGGGCAGTCAATCCCGGCTCCTTCGACCAAAGCCGACTCGAGACCCGCCACGACATTCTGGTCTACACGAGCGTTCCCTTGAAGGAGGGAGTCGAGGTCAGCGGATCGATTGAAATCACGCTTTTCGTATCCTCTGACGCCAAAGATACGGATTTTTCCGTCAAGCTGATCGATGTCTATCCTGACGGCAGAGCTTACAACCTGGACGAAACGATCCAGCGCGCCCGTTATCGCGAAGGCTATGACAGGCAGGTATTCATGGAAAAAGGCCGGATATACAAGCTTCCTATCAGCTCCATGTCAACCAGCAATTATTTCGCTCCGGGGCATCGGATCCGTATAGAAGTCTCGAGCAGCAATTTCCCAAGGTTCGCCCGGAATCTCAACACGGGCGGCAACAACT
>JAFGNQ010000010.1 GCA_016926925.1 Candidatus Aminicenantota bacterium | reverse complement strand
TTCTCTTATGGCGGCTAGCCTGCTCGTGATTTCCTCTGTGATGCCATCGGCAAAGTATTCGTCTTCCGGAAGGCCGAGGTTTTCGAACGGTAGTACTACCATCATCTTTCCAGTTAAATCCCGCTGCCCCCCAAAAGGAACAAAAAACTTAATATACATGAATATCAGTGCAAGAATACCTACGATTGAAATCCCAGCTATCCAGGGCAAGCGCCGGACTGAGCGTTCAGAAGCACGCTTGACTTTTTGTTGTTTACTGCCGGCTGCCGAAATGGGCAGGTTCTTTTGATAGTTCTGCAGATCCAAAAGCAGATCCGATGCCTGCTGGTAACGAGTATCTAAATCCTTTTTAAGGCATTTATTGACAATTTCTTCTAACTCAGGATCCATATCCGATAAGAATTTGGATAATGGCTCCGGTTCTTCATTCATTATTGCGTATAGGGCTGCCTGATCCTGACGGCTCGCAAAAGGCCGTTTTCCTGTGAGCATCTCATAAAGAACACATCCAAGGGACCAGATATCCGTGCGTTGATCGACTTTTTCGCCTTTGGCTTGTTCCGGTGACATATAAGCCACTGTACCCATGATTGTGGCCGTTTTCGTTAACTCAATTCCCTCCTCAAGCTTAGCCAAGCCAAAATCCATAATCTTAACCAAACCATCTCCTGTGAGCATGATATTGGCCGGTTTTATGTCCCGATGGATTATTCCTCTTTCGTGAGTGCTTTTAAGACCGCCGACAATCTGAGCGGCGATCTCCAAGGCTAGCTCAATATCGATACTTCCGGACGCGATCACCTCCTTCAGACTCTGCCCTTGGATGTAGGCCATGGCGATATACGTCTTTCCTTCGAACTCATTTATTTCATAGACAGTGCAGACATTCGGATGGTCTGCCGCCGCGGCAGCTTGGGCCTCTTGGACGAAGCGGATCATGGCTTCTTTATCCCGAGTACACTCCTTAGATAGAAATTTTAACGCAACAGTCCGTTTCAGCTTCGTGTCCTCGGCCTTGTAAACCACGCCCATACCGCCTTCCCCAATCTTTTCGAGGATTTTGTAATGGGATACAGTGCTGCCGATCATTGATAGAAAAATTTTATAAGGATGGAACTCCGAGCCTTTCTTATTCCGGCCATCAGGATGGTCACCGTGCTGATAGCGTTTTTTATATCAAAGGAACCATTCGAAGTCAAATTGACCGTTTCCCCCATAGGGATCTAAGCAATGGGATAACCGCTCCCGAACATCTGAAATGAATAATGCATTTACACTATTTGACAAATAACATTTTGATAAGATAGCATTTTTTTACTTATAGACGCATGAGGAGGATGATATGAAATCTGCAATGTTAGAATTTATAATGATTATTTTTATTGTTGGTACAGTGCAGACAATCACTGCGGATAATACAAGAATCATTGAAAACAAAAAGACTCCAATCCCCTCCAATCAACTTGTGGGAACATGGAAATATATTTCATTAGTAGGGAAGAGCTCTGAGGGCGAAGTATATCATCCATACGGAGAAAATCTATTTGGAATGCTAATGTATGATTCAAAAGGATATATGTCCATGCTACTTATGAATCCCGATCGCCCAAAGTTTGCTTCTGGCGATATGATGAAAGGCACACAAGCGGAACTCAAAGCAGCCTTCGAAGGATTTGACGCATATTGTGGGACATATATCGTTGATCCAGAAAAAGCTAGAGTCATACACAATCTGCACGGAAGCAAATTTCCCAACTGGGTGGGCACAGCTCAGGTCAGGTTTTTCAAGATTTCAGGGGATAGATTGCGCATTACAGCTCCACCGATATTGGCAGGAGACGTTCAGTGGAACTTCGAGGCTGTGTTGGTTCGTCTATGAAAGCATCTTTCATGATCTTCTTACTGTTTCGTTTCAGCTAAGTTCGGACCACTCATGATATACACATTTTATGACATTCGTCAGATCATCTCATTGATTCTGATTTCAGAAATTGTTATTCTTTTGATAATAAAACTCACCAGAGAGATAAATGGGAATAAATTGCCCTAAATGCCGGCATGAGAATCCCGACGATACGCTTTTCTGCGGGAAGTGTGCTGCTTCTTTAAATCCAGCCGAAGGGATCTCGGTCACCAAGACTCTCATAACACGCTCGGAAGGTCTGAAAAAGGGAAGCACTCTCGGCGGCAGATACACCATCATCGAGGAACTGGGCAGAGGCGGGATGGGCGTGGTCTACAAAGCCGAAGACACAAAGCTCAAAAGGGTGGTGGCCCTCAAGCTTCTGCCGCCGGAGCTGACCCATATCCCGGAGGTCAACGAGCGCTTCATACGTGAGGCGCAGGCGGCTGCGGCCCTGGACCATCCCAACATCTGCACCGTCTATGAATTTGCCAAAGCCGAAGATAAGACCTATATCTCCATGGCCTACATTGGCGGTCAGAGCTTGAAAAAGAAGGTAGAATCGGGACGCCTCGAACTGGATGAAGCCTTAAGTATAGCCATACAGGTGGCCGAAGGACTTCAGCAAGCTCACAAGAAAGGAGTTGTACACCGGGACATCAAGAGCGCCAACATCATGGTCGATGAGAGAGGCCAGGCAAAGATCATGGATTTCGGATTGGCCAGGGTCACAGGAAGTACGCTGGTTACCCAAGAGGGCATGACTATGGGCACGATCACCTACATGTCGCCTGAACAAGCTAAAGGCGAGATGGTAGATCACCGTACGGATATCTGGTCATTAGGCGTTGTGTTTTATGAAATGCTCACCGGGAAGCTGCCTTTCAAAGGAGAGCATGAGCAGGTCGTTATCCATTCCATCCTGAAGGAAAAACCAGAGCCGATCACAAGTCTAACACCAGACATTCCCATGTCTATAGAACAAGTGGTGAGCAAAGCCCTTGAGAAGGACCCGGACAAACGGTACCAGCAGGCAGAGGAACTGCTGGATGACCTGAAATCCATATCGGCAGGAATCGTACCGGAAGAGATCAAAGTCAGGCTGAAGAAGGCGAAGCTGTGTAAAAGGAAAAAAACCATTGCCTATGCAGGCGCTGCGGGTTTGATAATCATAGCAGCTGTGCTGGCTTTGACGCTATTCCCTAGACGTGCAGAAGCTATAAATTCGATTGCCGTCCTGCCGATCGAGAATCTCACGGGGGATGCGGAGCGGGAATATTTTGTGGACGGAGTGACCGATGAGTTGATCGGACAGCTTGGTCAGATCAGCGGACTGAGGGTGATATCGCGCACATCGGTCATGCAATACAAGGGTGTGAAGAAACCGCTGACAGAGATTGCCCGGGAGTTGAAGGTAGATGCCGTAATCGAGGGGTCGGTGCAGCAAGTCGGCGACAACGTGCGTATTCGGGTTCAGTTGATCGATGCTCTGCCCGAAGAGCGAAACCTATGGGGACGGACCTACGAGCGGGCCAAGACAGATGTATTGATGCTCTACAGCGAAATGGCGCAGGTCATTGCCGATAAAGCACAGGTAAAGCTGACCGCGGAAGAATCGACACGTCTTACAAAAACTCGTCAGGTCCATCCCGAGGCCTACGAGGCCTATCTGAAAGGTGAGTTCCACTGGGATAAATTTACTGAAAAGGACCTCGAAACAGCGCTACAGTCCTATGAGCTAGCTTTAGATAAAGATCCGAATTATGCCCCTGCCTATGCAGGTATTGGCTCAGTCTGGGCTGGCCGGACATATTTTGGGATGCTTCCTAGTGAAGCCGGGCCTAAATGGAAGGCGGCCCTGGATTGGCTGGAGATAGCCTATCAGGAGGGTATACAGAACCTGGTATATCTCAACGTCTACCCCAAGTGGGACCCTCTGCGCGGCGATCCGCGCTTCCAGGAACTGATCTGTCGGATGAACTTTCCGGCAGCTGAAAAGAAATTTCGTTAATTCCGGGGACACTATACTTATCTCTGTGCGCGTAAGAGCTTCTGCTCAATGCATTGCTCGATTTCCCCGTTTTTTTTATTTTGAATTGTGTATGATGTCCCCCGATTTAGAAAGGTTATAGACACTAATTCTTTTTCTCTTTTAGGCTTGACAGCAGTTTGCCTATTGGCGGCTACCGCTACCGCAAGCCCATGTTCGTTGAGCCCATCCATGACATAAAAGGGTGCCAGGAGCAGCTTGCTTCCAAATGGGCTCGATTCAATTCCCGCCAAGTCTTTATGCCCAAAGCCCAAATCGATGGATCTGCAGAAGGAAATCGAAGAGTACCCATCAGGAGGATGATAAAGACTAACGATAATGGAGCCCACATTTTGGTTGTCCCAATTTCTTCCCATAATGACACCACTCTCAGTTTTTGTGGAGAATACGCTGCAGTGACGCCAGGTCTGATCGATCAAAGGATTGTCAATCGCCTTTTGGTTCTCTTCTCGAAAGAGTTCT
>JAFGNQ010000093.1 GCA_016926925.1 Candidatus Aminicenantota bacterium | reverse complement strand
CTCAGCATCTATTCGGAACAGGATGAAATTGCCTTAGGCAGCAATACAGACGTCCAGATCAAACAGCAATACGGCATCTACCAAGACTCTTCCCTCAATGGATACGTCGAAAGCGTGGGGCAATCTTTATCGGCACATACACACCGTCCTAATCTCACCTATCACTTTGCTGTGCTCGATTCACCCGTAGTGAATGCTTTTGCAGTTCCTGGAGGATATATCTATGTCACCCGAGGCATTTTGACCATGATGAACAGTGAGGCCGAGTTGGCTGTCGTTTTGGGACACGAGCTCGGTCATGTCAATGCCCGTCACAGCATCCGACGGATGAGTGAGATGATGCTGGCCCAAATCGGCCTTGTCATCGGAAGCGCTCTCAACAAAACTTTCGCCGATCTTGCCGGTGTCGCCGGAATCGGGATTCAGCTCCTCTTCCTGAAATACAGCCGCGATGATGAGAGGCAGGCCGACCAATTGGGAGTCGAATATGCACGCAAAGGATACTACAACCCGGGAGAGATGATCGCTTTCTTCACTTCTCTCGAGAAACTGGGAGACCTCTCCGGAGGACACAGCCTCCCCGGGTTCCTGTCCACTCATCCCCTTACCAGTGAACGAATCCAGAACACCAAAAACATGCTCCTTGCCGGCGATAACAGTCTTCAAACAAAGCCTGAGGCCTACCTCCGTCACATCGAGGGAACGGTTTACGGAGAAGATCCGCAACAAGGCTTCGTGGAAGGGAGTGCATTTTATCATCCAGGAATGCGTTTTTTATTCTCCTTTCCTGAAGGATGGCAAGTCCAGAATACTCCTTCGAAGGTGGTGATCGCTTCCAAAGACGGCGATGCCGGCATCATCATTCAGGCTGAACAGAGTGACGACACCCCAAAGGTCTACGGACAAAAAAAAGCGGACGAGATCAAAGGCAGGCAGTTTGTCGAAGACAGAGAATCGACGGTCAACGGTCTCAGCGCCTACCAACAGCTTTGCGATCTTGAACAAGAGAACAGCGAAAATATCAGGCTGCGTCTGTCTTTCATCAAATACGCTTCCCATATGTTCACATTCATGGCTTTAAGCACTGTCGGCAAGTTTTCCGAATTCGACAGTGCTTTCGGTCGAGTGGTTGATTCCTTCAAGAGCCTCGAAGACAAATCCTACCTCGACCGCCAACCGAAACGGATAAAACTCGTCACTGCGGACGGTCGAAGAACCCTTCAAGAAATATTTCAAAAGGCTGGGATGGATAAAGATTTATGGCCTAATTTCTCCATCATGAACGGTTTAGACTTGAACCAAAGACCGTCAAAAGACAAACTTGTAAAAATCGTTAAGTAGAAGCTTCTTGGAGAACACTGTAGGCTAATTTCAGGGCACGAAGCCCCTCTTCGCCGCTGACCTTTCGCATTTTGTGGTCCCTGACGCACCGGAAGAAATTCTGGAGCTCCTTTTTCAGAGGCTCCTCTTTTTTTATCTTGAGGGTTTTGATGTCCGTCTGGCGCCCGTTTAGAGGAAAGGCCTTCACTTCCTGATCGATGTAATCGATCGAATAATAAGATGTGGGCTCAAATATGCGGAGTTTCCGTACTTTTCCTTGGTGAACGCGACTCGCAGTCAGAGTGGCCACACAACCCGATCCGAATTCGAGCCTCGCGTTGGCAATGTCGATTTTATCGGAAAGGACATGGATGCCGGAGGACTTGATCACTTTTACTTCATCTTTTATCAGGGAAAGGACGATGTCCAGATCATGAATCATCAGATCGAGCACAACATCGATATCCAGAGAGCGCGCGGAAAACGACCCTAAACGCTGAACCTCGATAAATTTGGGTTCTGATATGAGGTTTTCAATGGCCTCCACGGCCGGATTGAACCTCTCCAGGTGTCCCACTTGAAGGATGGCATCGTTTTTTTTGGCGAATGAAACGAGCTTCTCGCCTTGATCGATGGTCTCTGTGATCGGCTTCTCCACCAACACGGATTTTCCTTCCTCCAGTAAGCGCATGGATATTGAAAAATGTTCGGAAGTCGGCGTGGCCACGATACCGGCATCTATGTCGTCCATCATATCTTCATAGTTCTCGTAATACGACACACCGTGGCGATTCCCGATCTGCATGGCCCTCTTGAAATCGATGTCGGCTACACCTTTGAGCTCAGCCTCCTCCAGGTAAGACAAAATTCGAGCATGCTGCATCCCTAAATACCCGACTCCAATGATTCCTACCCGTACTTTATCCATAGATGTTTCTCCAAGGTTGCTATTATACCTCTTTTCCCAGGAAATGAAACGGAAATTTCCTCTAAAAAAGCATATTCCAATCCTCGATACACAAATTATCCGAGGTCCATTCTATGACAACCAATGCGAGACATTAGCGAGCCACAATGAATCTGAAGTTCATGATGTTCGTGATAGAACGATTAGCGAAAGAAGGAAAGCCAGTGCGAGGTACAGTTCGTTTGAGTCGCATGGTGGTTTGGTGGGGGGTCTTCGACGAAAATGAGCTATGACGAGCTCCTGCGCATTATCTTGGAAATTGAGATCATCATGGAAAAGAGAACGCTCCCAATCTGATGAGATGAGTGATGAGAATTTAAGCTTTTTTAGCGAGGATGACTATATTATGGGCATCAGCCAACGCCAAGGCTTCTTCTTTTTGGAACAGGGGTACACGGTCAGCTTCTATGCAGAGGGCGGCACATCCGGCCGTGACCATAGCCTTAATCGTATTCAGGCCGACAGCGGGCAGATCGATCCGGGGGTCCTGATGCGTCCGGCTAACCTTTATCACGGTTGTCCCCAGCCCTGCCAGAAGCCCCCCCCTCTCGATGGCATCATCCGTTCCTTCCATTCCTTCGACGGCCACTACGGCTCTGTCCTTGACGATGATGGTCTGCCCGATGTCAAGGTCGGCAGCCCGTCTTGCGATCTTCCACCCGAAATCAATATCCGTTTCCAATTCCCCTGTCATCTTCCTGTTCGACAAAAGGCCCTCGCCACAAAAAGCCGAAGCGAGAAAAGGGGAGGGATCCAGGACGGTGATTCCCTGGGCCTCCAGCAATCCGATGACCGTTTTGATGAGAGATG
>JAFGNQ010000009.1 GCA_016926925.1 Candidatus Aminicenantota bacterium | reverse complement strand
GTCCAGACCCGGTATTCGGGAAGGGCCGATTCCATCATGGCCAGGTTGGTTTTGCCGCAGGCGCTTGGCAGGGCTGCCGTCAGATAGGTGATACGGCCTTTGGTGTCTTCGACGCCGATGACGACCATATGCTCAGCCAGCCAGCCCTGTTTATAGCCCAGCCATGAGGCGATGCGCAGGGAGATGCATTTTTTCCCGAGGAGGGCATTCCCGCCATAGCCCGAGCCGATACTCCAAACGAGATTTTCTTCTGGGAAGTGCATGATATACCGGCGGTCCGGGTTGAAGTCTCCTACCGAGTGGAATCCCTTGACAAAATCTTTCCTATTTTTGATTTTTTCGGTGACGTGCTTCCCCATCCGGGTCATGATGCGCATGCTCAGAGCTACGTACGTTATATCCGTGATTTGAACGCAGGCTTTGGCGTAGGGAGAGTCGGGGTGCCCCATCATGAAGGGCAGAACATACATGGTCTTGCCGCGCATGCACCCATCCGATAAGTCCATCAAGAGCTGTTTTGCCCGGCCCGGATCCATCCAGTTGTTATTGGGTCCGGCCGTATCCCTCTGGGACGGGCAGACGTAGGTCAGGTGTTCCGTGCGGGCAACGTCCGTAGGATGGCTCCGGTGGAGGTAGGCCGTGGGCCAACTTTTTTGGTTCAGTTTTGAAAATACGGGCTGACCGTTGATTTTTTCTTCGGTCATGCCGATTTCGAGCAGCCGCTCCGCCTCTCCCTCCGAGCCGTCGCACCAGGTTATACGGTCGGGCTTGGCAATCCGTGCCTGCTCTTCCACCCAGTCTTCAAGCGCTGAGGCCATGTCGTCCTTCCCTAAATTGAGTCACCTGCTTTTTTTGCTGTCACATTTTTTTCGGCTCTCTCCGAGCTGGATTGGAAGTATAGCCTTTGCATAAAAGGCTGTCAAATAGAGACGCGATTCCAAAATATATCTTGACATCTTCTTTATGAATTAAATAATATACCAAAGATCAAAACGGGAATTAAGCATGGCTCTGGTTGCCTTGTGGAACTTGTAGAGGGAAAGGTTTCAAGTCGGCAACCTTCATTTGACTGATTGAGCCTGATGCGCTGCTTTATGATTTCCTCATTTCCGGCTGAAGAGAAATTTTTCATAAAATGCATCTATCAAATATTTCGATGAAGGGGGTAAGAATGAAACATTGGAAACATCTGAAGCAGGGCTTTTTAGGATCTGTATTTTTTGGCCTGGTCCTTTTCTCTCTCGTTGGGATGGGAGTTGCCCAAACGACTCTCGTGACACTTCAAGGAGTGATTACGGATGAGGACGGAGCTCCTTTACCCGGAACAACCATCACCGTAAAGAATGTCGAGACCGGGTATGTCTACCACGCCACTTCCCGTGCCGATGGAAGTTACATCATTTCCGGGATGGAAGCGGGGAAATATGAGTGTTTGGTGAGTCTTTCCAGTTTCGCCAGCGAATTGAGACGGGGTATGACTTTTAACATCGGCGCGAAATTGTCCGTCGATTTTGTGCTCAAACCGGCAGCTCTTGAGGAAGAAGTCACTGTCACCGCAGAATCGCCGATGGTCGAGGTTACAAAGTCAGAAATAAGCGGTGTGGTTAACAGAGAAGAGATCGATAACCTTCCTCTTTTGGACCGCAATTTCGCGGACTTGTCGATCTTGCAGGCCGGTGTTCAGACCGATCCATCCTGGGAGGGAAATGCGCGATCGAACGCTTTACCCTGGGGGATGGAGGAAATCCTTGTCGATGGGGTTTCTAATGAAGAAGGCATCAGCAACGGTCCTAACACGACGATCCCTGTCGATGCGGTTCAGGAATTCAGAGTGCTGACAAATCAGTTCGCAGCAGAGTACGGATCTGCAGCCGGTATGCTGCGCAGCGCCATTACCAGGTCAGGGACAAACGAATTCAGAGGCAGGGCTTCATTTTTTCTTCGAGACGAGATGTTCGACACGCCAAATTATTTCGTCGATCATGACGGCTACAAGGGAGACACAATCGATGATGTGGAGCTGCCTGATTACAAGCACAATAATCTTTCCGCTTTTCTCGGCGGTCCGATAATAAAAGACAAGCTTCATTTTTTCCTGACCTATGAAGGCATTTATAGAAAGACCTATGATCAGATAACATCCCCCTTGGTTCCTGCGGAGTCGGTCGAAGTACCGGAAACCAGGCACTACATGCTGGGCAAATTCAATTACCAGCTCAATCCGAAAAATCTCTTTGCACTCCGCATCACTCTTAACAGGACAAATGAAGAGAACTCTGGAACCGGCGGGCTGTTCACGAAGGAAATGGCCATGGATTACCCGGAGTCATACAACGACTTTCAACTGAGCTGGACATCTTTTTTTAGTGAATCCATAACAAATGAATTCCGGTTTCTGTATGCCTGGAGAAACTATACCTATTTTTCCTCCGATCCTGCGCAGGGGGATGCCTTTTCCGTCGAGCGTCCCGGAGGGTGGTTCGGCAAGCCCACCAATGCCCCGCAGAGCGGCTGGAGTCAACGATACCAGTTCGTCGACAATTTGAGTGTTTATATCGGAAACCATAACCTGAAGTTCGGCTTCGATTACAGCTGGGCTCCTATGGGCGGTAATGTCAACATCTATAATCCCGGCTACTATCAATTCACCACCAACGATCCGTTCGATTCATCCAATCCGATGACCTATCCTTTTCTCTTCCTGAGGATGACCGGAGACACGATTTTTACATTGGAACAGAATCAGTTCGCGCTTTTTGCCCAGGATTCCTGGTCGGTCTCCCCGAGGCTGACGCTGAATTTCGGACTCCGCTATAATTATTTCACCATGTCGAAGTTCGATATCAGGGCTTTCGATTTTCCTGCGAACTTCAGTCCTCGGATCGGTTTCAGCTGGGATCCCGTCGGTGACAGGAAGACCTCCATAAGGGGCGGTATCGGGACCTTCAGCTCCAACTTCTTCGGGAATGCGGCTTTTCAGTGGGCTTTCATGAGCATCCAAAAACTGGAGATTGTTCTTTTTCCCAACTATCCCACTCCTGATGCCCCCAATCCTTTCTGGCCGCTGTTCGAACAGATGATGGGAATGCCTCCGGGCTATCTTTCCAGCCAGGGCGGGCCGCAAAGCCTCGGCATCTTCAAACTCAGCGAGAATATGAAAACACCGTATGCCCTGCAGGCCAGTCTGGGTGCACAGAGAGAAGTCATGAAAGACCTCTCGGTCGCAGTCGATTTTGCTTATACCAGAGGCTATAATCTCTTCACGACACTGGATGAAAATCCGGTCATTCCCGGCACAGGAGGACTGCGTCAAGATCCTACGATAGGCAGTGTGGAAGTCGTGGGAAGTACCGGAAAAAGCGATTTCAAGGGGATCTATTTCACCATAAACAAGAGGTATTCCAATGGCTGGTCTTTGGATCTAGCCTACACATTGAGTTGGTCGAAATCCAACACGGAGTTCATGGATAGTGTGGAAAGCTATGATGCCGACGGATGGGAACGTCAGTATGGTTATAATTTGAGCGATGCCCGCCACAGGATCACCCTTTCGGGAGTTTTCGATCTGCCCTGGGGTTTTCAAATCAGCGGGATTGTCTTCTACAGATCGGCACTTCCCTGGACGGCCTACTACGGCTTTGATGAGAATCTGGACACCTTGAATTCCGACTACCTGGATTACCACCGCAACTCCCGCAGAGGCCTCGATACTTTTTATTTCAACACCCGGATATCAAAGTACATCAATATCAATCGCTTCCGGATTCAGCTTTTCGGCGAGGTGTATAACGCCACCAACAGGGCAAATTTTTACTCGATTTCCCCCAACCAGAATACTCCGGATTTCGGTGAGCCGACCCAGGCACTCGATCCCAGACTCGTTCAATTGGGAATACGCGTGGATTTCTAAGCAGGAATAGAGCAACTGTAATGGATCCGGAATGATTCGGACATTTGCGGAAATCGCATTTAAGCAGAGGATACTTATCAGGGTGAATCCTGATGGATTGGCTCGTTTCGGCTCCTATCGCTCACCGAGGATTGCACGATAATTCTTCGGGCTTTCCTGAAAATTCCCTGGCTGCCTTCCAACGGGCCATGCAAAACGGATACCCCATCGAGCT
>JAFGNQ010000092.1 GCA_016926925.1 Candidatus Aminicenantota bacterium | reverse complement strand
GGGCGAAGATGTGGTGGCCGGGACTCGAACACCGTCTCCATTGTGCGATTTGAGAGAAGATATGCCCGAAGTCTACAAGGAACTGGACGAAATAACCACGCGGCTGGAACAGCACTATCAAGATGTTCAGGATTTTGAATTCACAGTTCAGGAGAAAAAGCTCTACATGCTTCAGACGCGGAGCGGAAAGCGGACGGGGTGGGCGGCTGTCAAGATTGCTGTGGATCTGGTCGAGGAAGGGCTCATCTCTAAGGAAAAAGCGCTCTTTCTGGTCGAGCCGGGCGCTTTGGATCAGCTCTTGCATCCTGTCTTTGATGCCAAGGAAAAAATGAGCCATGATGTGTTGGCTAAGGGCCTTGCGGCTTCCCCTGGAGCCGCAGCCGGACAGGTGGTCTTTTTGGCCGATGATGCTGTTGCTTGGAAAGAGTCGGGCAAAAAGGTTGTTTTGGTCAGAGAAGAGACCTCGCCTGATGACATCCACGGCATGAGCGCTTCACAGGGAATCCTGACCGCTACAGGAGGCATGACATCACATGCCGCTGTTGTAGGCAGGCAGATGGGAAAGCCGGCTGTTGTCGGTTGCGGAGCTGTCGTGCCCAACGAAGAAGAAAAATATTTTATGGCCGGCGGCAAGCGCATTAAGGAAGGAGACTGGATTTCGATAGACGGGAGTACCGGAGAAGTGCTTCTCGGAGAAATCCAAACCAAGCCTTCTGAAATCATCCAAGTTGTCAAAGGAGCGTTGAAACCCGAAGATTCGGAGACCTTCCGCTATTTCACGAAGCTCCTTTCCTGGGCTGATGAAGTCAGGCATTTGGGAGTCCGGGCCAATGCGGATACGCCCGATGACGCCCGCATGGCTTTTGCCTTTGGCGCCGAGGGCATCGGGCTTACTCGGACGGAACACATGTTTTTCGAGAGAGAGAGACTCCCCTTCATAAAGCAAATGATCATGGCCGAGACCGAGGAGGAAAGACGTGAAAATCTGAAAGAACTCCTTCCCTTCCAAAAAAAGGACTTTTATGATCTTTTCGTAGCTATGAAGGGGCATCCCGTTACCATCCGTACCCTTGACCCTCCTCTCCATGAGTTTCTGCCCAAGAAAGAGGACCTGATGGTGGAAATCGCCGAACTCAAAGTTTCCGGCTCCAGCGAAAAGGAAAAATTGCATGAACTCGAAAAAATTCTAGAGAGGGTCAAAGCGCTTTCCGAGTTCAATCCGATGCTGGGGCATCGGGGGTGCCGCCTAGGGGTTACCTTCCCGGAAATTATTGAAATGCAGGCGCAGGCAATTTTTGAGGCAGCCTGCGAGCTGGCTAGCGAAGGGAAAAAGGTCCTTCCTGAGATCATGGTCCCGTTGATCGGGTCTGTTGAGGAACTGGAAAATCAAAAAAAGATCATTGTCCGGGTGGCGGAAGAACTCATTCAAAAGTATGGAGTCAAGCTGGAGTACACTGTTGGTACCATGATAGAAATCCCGAGAGCGGCTATCACTGCGGATGAAGTAGCTCGCGAGGCCGAGTTCTTTTCCTTCGGGACGAATGACCTCACCCAGACCACGTTCGGTATCTCCCGGGACGATGGGGCCGGCTTCATCAATCATTATCTCACGGCCGGAATCTGGAAGGACGATCCTTTCACAACCGTGGACATCAACGGTGTGGGCGAATTGATGAAATGGGCAGTGGAAAAAGGACGGAAGACACGGCCGGATCTCAAGGTGGGCATCTGTGGTGTTCACGGAGGAGACCCGCGCTCGATCTATTTCTGTCACAAAATAGGTCTCAATTACGTCAGCTGTTCGGCTTACCAGATTCCGATCGCCCGACTGGCTGCCGCCCAGGTCACTCTCAAGCCTGGCATGAAGTAAGAGGATTTCACCTTTCCCTGCAGTTCTGAGCTATCGCTAGAGTACAGTCCAGACGAATAAAGCGAGCCGCTTGAGAGAAAGGAGAGGCCGGATTATGTATTTTCCGGCTCCTTTAAAACCATCACGGTTCTGGAGATGCTCTTTTCTTCCTACTCTCGAGTTGCCGATCAGTGTTTGCCGAATGCCTTGTTGACGATGTTCTTCATGACGTAGACCGCCATGGCCGGGTTGGAGGCCAGCCTGCGTTTGGCATACGCCGCTGCGTACTTCCAATCTTCGGCAAAGGGAACGTAGAGTCGGACGCGGATGCCGCTTCGGACGAGCTCATCCTGGAAAGCCTGCATCGGAACGCCCATAAGCATCTGAACTTCATAGCGGTCTTTTCCCATGTTGAGCCCATCGGCTATGTTGATGGCCTCCTGGATGACGGCCTTATCATGTGTGGCGACTTCAGGGTAATGACCTTCTTTGAACAGTACTTTCAATTGCTCGAGCATCTTTTTTTTCATTTCCGGCTTGCTCTGCATGGCGATATTTTTCGGCTCGTTATAGATTCCAATACAGATGCGGATGCGTGCTTCCAGACCTTTGATGGATTCGATGTCCGCATCTGTTCGGAAAAGACGGGATTGGAGCACGGTACCGAATGTCGGATGACTGCGTTTCAACGCTCTGAAGATTTCCAATGTCATATCGGTGAAGGGGTGGTCTTCCATGTCCAGTGTGACAGGGATTTTTTGTCTCTCGGCATAGACAACGATCTCCTCCATGATTTCCCGGCAGTGCTCGGTGCCGCGGTGACTTCCTAATTGTGTCGGCTTCATGGAAAGCGTGGCGTACTCTTGTGAGCCTAAGGCGTCGATAAGCCTTTTGTAAAGATCTACTGTGTACTGGACTTCTTGGTCATTGTCCAACTCCTCCCCCAGCAGGTCTATAGTGGAGCACACCTGCCTTTCTTTCCAGAAGAGTTGAGCGGTTTTTAGCGCGGCTTCGATGCTGTCTCCGGCCACGTAGGGACCGGCAAACAGTTTGACCAAGGGAGTAGGGGCTAGGTTGACAATAGAGGTTTTCACATTCATCGATGGCTCCTTTCAGCCTGAAAATTGTCTGGTGATATGCACGCTGTCGAAATAGAAACACTAATCCATTTTGGTGGAAACTTCAAGTGTCATTTTCGCGCCTGAACCCAGTATTGCTGGATCATTCTCATAAAGAAAAAACGGCTCTGATGAAAAAGACATACGGATGCGTTGTTAAAATCAAAGTTGTCAAACCCTTTCCGTTCCTTTACGGCACCTTGTTTTTTTGTTATGTATATCGAAGATGGCCATCTTGAAAAGCATTTTTGGATTTTTGAAGAGGGGGTACCCCTTCAAATTCGTCTACAGCGACAGCTATTGGATGGTCGATATCGGGACTCATCTCTTTCCGTTGCGGAAGTACAGGCTGATCTACGAAAAGCTCTTGATCAGCGGAGTGAATAAGACCAATTTCATTACGCCGCACCCTGCATCGGAGGAAGACATTCTTCGCGTGCATACAGCAAAGTACATGCGCAAGTTGAGAACGGGACGGCTCTCCCACTCGGAGACTCTGGCACTGGAGATTCCTTATTCTCCTGAGATGTTTGATTTTGCATGTCTGCATGTCGGCGGAACGATCGCGGCTGCCGAAACGGCGCTTGAAGAAGGGCTGGCTGTCCACATCGGCGGCGGATTCCACCATGCTTTTGCCGGACACGGTGAGGGTTTCTGTATTTTGAACGATGTCGCTGTGGCCGCGGCCAAGCTTTTGGATATAAACCGCATCGGTAAGGTTCTGGTCGTGGATTGTGATGTCCATCAGGGAAACGGAACCGCTTCCATATTTTCCGGAAGGGATTCTGTATTTACGCTCTCTATACACCAAATGGATCTCTATCCGGCGGACAAACCGGAAGGCGATTTGGATATCGGGCTGTGGTCCGGTGATGGGGACGAGAAGTACATCTCTGTCCTTCGCGAACATTTTCCCCGTATCTACGAACAATTCGCTCCTGACCTGATTTTCTATCTGGCTGGAGCCGACCCTTACGAAAAGGATCAGTTAGGAGGTCTGAGGGTGACGAAAGAGGGGCTCAATGAGAGGGGGAGAATCGTGATCGGAGAGGCCTTGAGGTTGAGAATCCCCCTAGCCGTCCTCTTGGCCGGAGGGTATGCCTTCGATGTGGAAGATACGGTTCAAATCCATCTCCAGACCATTGAGACAGCTCGGCGTTTCAAAAAAAAATATAGGTGACAGACTAGCTTTTCGTAACGCTTTTTATCCAGTCGAGGTAGGTTTTAGAGCCGGCAAGGATGGGGAGACATACGATTTCCGGCACCTCATACGGATGCAGTTCAAGAATTCTTATCTCGAGCTCAGGGTAGAGATGATTTTGCGTTTTAATAAGGAGCGTGAATTCCCGTTCGCTGGCTATTTTTCCCTGCCACCAATAAAAAGATCGGGCAGCCGCGGATAGAGTAACACAGGCAGCAATGCGTTCCGTGACGATATTTTCGGCGAGGATTCTTCCCGTCTCTTCATCCGGGACGGTAGTCATTACGAGAATGAATTCGCTCATTTGAAATCCCTCTCATACCGCAGCATGTACGGATGTGTTGCCCGCACACTCTCGCCGAAGGCGATATCCGGGATCACATCTTTGTATCCGTATTTTCTCGGCTACGGCTGCAGAAAAATATGGGCAAAAACTTTAGCATCGCCCAGCATGTTATCGATAACACAGTACTCGTTGGGTTGGTGAGCCGTCTCGTCTGTTCTGGACCAACCGGCCACTTCATAATGGGCACGGCGAAGGAGTCCGGCAACTGTGCCGCCGCCGATGCCTGTCGGTTTGGCTTCATTGTGGTAAATATCCTTAACGGCCTTTTTCAGGGCAAGGATAACGGCAGCTTCGGGTGAAGTTGACGGCGCTGCTGGGGTTTTTTGCACTTCTTCTATGATGATCCTTACACGAAAATCTTCTTCCACCTTTCGCACGTGTTTTTCGATTTCGTCTTCCACGGTCTTGAGATCGTAATCCGGCAAAATCCGGCAGTCCATGTAAAACACATCCTCTCCTGGTATGGTGTTGATGTTGGGGACATTGGGTTCCTTTTTTGTGGGCTCGAATGTGGAAATGGGCGTATCATAGAGAGCGTCTTCGCAATTGAAGGTTTTGTAAAGCGCATTCAGCTCTGTTATAAGGGATGCGGCAGCCTTGAAGCTGTTGATGCCGCGCTCCGGGGTCGACCCGTGGGCTTGCCGGCCGTATGTGGTGAATTTGAGCCATAGGATGCTTTTTTCGGCAACCTCGATCATAGTGCCGTCCCTGTTTCCTGCATCAGGAACAATGATGAAATCCTCTTTTCTGAACGGGTTGGCATGACTCAAGACGTACTTGATGCCTTTTGTGCTTCCGGTTTCTTCATCCGAGACCAGAGCAATGCCCACGTCGAAATTGGGTTTAATGCCTTCGGCGCGAAAAGCCTTGACGGCAAACAGAGCCGCCACCATATCTTGCTGGTTGTCTTCAATCCCGCGTCCGTATATTTTCCCTGCCTCTACCCATGCTCTAAATGGATTCCCATGCCATAATGAAAGCTCTCCCGGGGGCACGACATCCATATGGCACATGATCCATACGGTTTTGGAAGGATCTTGTCCCTTGACATAGGAATAGGATATTCGGCCTATAGCCTCCTTCGGCATCCAAGTCCGGAGCCTTAATGAGATCCACCTTGTCGAATCCGCTCACCTGAATAAAGTCAAGAAGTGCCTTGGCTTTCTTGTACTCCCCCTCACCGCCGTTACTCGGCGCGATCGCCGGAATTGCGCACAGCCGGATCTGCAAATCAATCATTTCGTCGCGGAATGAATCGATGCGGCGAAGAATTTTTTCCAGTTTCTTCATGCCTGTTTCTCTGCGCTTGGAAAATGATAGCACTGCACAATTAAAGAAGCAAGACCTTCGCAACTTTTTTTGTTTCATACACTTAATACACATGCTTCCCTTGACATTTTTCAGCACAGGGAATACATTTACTCCAAATGCGGATTGGCTTTGATGTTCGTCCATTCCTCAAAGAAGAAACAGGGGTCGGTGTCTATTTCAAGAACCTGCTCTTTGGCCTCTCCCGAATCGACCGGGACAACCACTATTATCTGTTTTCTTCTTCCTGGAAAGACCGGTTTCGCAGAGAAAAAATCCCTCCCATTTCCAAGCTCGATTTCCGTGACTTTCGCTATCCTGTGCGCATGATCAATTTTCTCTGGAATAAGGCAGGTTGGCCCTATCTCGATTCTTTCTTCCGGACGGATTTGGACCTGACGCATTCGCCTACGCCATTGATACTCCCAACCCGAGGCAAGAAAATCGTCACTGTCTATGATCTGTTCTTCATGGATCACCCGCATTTGAGTGACACGGAAGCCCGGCGCCACTTTTCTCCGAAGCTGGAAGAATCCCTTCAGCGTGCTGATAAGATCGTAACCATTTCCCGCTTCACGAAGGAGCAGATATTGAAGAGGTTCACTCTGGATGAGGGGAAGATCCACGTTGTCTATCTGGGCATCGACCATGATGTCTGGACAGATGTGTCGGCAGGAGAATTGGAGGCCGTTAAGAAAAAATACGGTTTGCCGTCGACCTTTTTGCTCTTCGTAGGAGCATTCGAGCCGCGAAAAAATCTTGTACGGTTGTTGGAGGCGGTGAAAGGCATGCATCGTTTCTACGCAAGAATCCCCCTGGTTCTTGTCGGCCGCCCAGGTCAAGACTATGCCCGCCTATTGGCTAAAATCCAGGAGTTGCATTTGGAGGAGGATGTCCGTTTTCTTGGGTATTTGCAGGAACCTGAGCTGCGATGTGTCTACCGCCTGGCCGCCCTTTTCGTTTTCCCTTCTCTTAGCGAGGGATTCGGTCTTCCGCTGCTGGAGGCTATGGCTTCAGGACTTCCTGTTGCAGCCTCTCAAGCCCCCGCCCTTCCTGAGATTCTGCAGGAAGCCGCCCTGTTTTTTAATCCCCATGATCCAGAAGATATGACGGAAAAGATCACCTGCCTCTTGAAAGACGAGGGCTTGAGATCGGATTTGGCAGCAAGGGGCCTACAGCGGGTGCGTGTCTTCAGCTGGAATAAGACGGCAGAACAAACGCTTAGTCTCTATGTAAACACAGTCGATCGAAGATGAAAACAGTACTTTTCCTTTCTCATACGGCAGAGCTCTATGGAGCTGAGCTCATGCTTCTGCAAACGCTGAGCGTTATCGACCGCAGCCGGTTTCTGCCCGTTCTTGTCATACCACGGGCAGGACCGTTGGAGGCTCAAGCTAAAGAGCTGGGATTGGAAACACGAATAATTCCCTCAAAATGGTGGCTTACTGGGAAGACGGGGCTCTGGAAACAGCCTTTCGCACACTTATGGAACTTGCGGGGTGTTTTTCGATTGGCTCGTTTTCTCGGGGAACGCCGCATTCACTTGGTCTTCAGCAATTCCGCCGCATCCTTCAGCGGAGCTCTGGCGGCAAAGATCAAAGGCATTCCTCATATCTGGGCTATCCACGAGGTCCTTGGAGGGAAGAAACCTATACTTCGCTTCATTTTCGGACAGCGCTCCCTCGCCAAACTCATACTTCGTCTTTCATGCCGGGTTGTGGTGAACTCCCATGCCAGCGAGAAAGCTTTTTGTGGGAGTCCCAAAGTAAGGCTTGTTTACAACGGGATTGAAGTGCTTCCTTTGGACGATTCGAATCGCCGATCCGTTCGGAGAGCGTTGGGCTTTTCGGAGGAGGATGTCGTTTTGGGCATGGTGGGAAGAATTAGCGCTGCAAAAGGCCAGAGGCAGTTGATCACTGCCCTCGGAATGGTGCGTGAGGATTATCCCCGGGTAAAAGTGCTCCTGGTCGGAGAATCAAAGCAAAAAAATTATTTCTTCGGACTGCAAAAGCTCATCGAACGCCGGAAACTTGAGGGACGGGTGGTTTTCACGGGATATCGAAAAGATGTCATTCCTCTGTTGAAAGCAGTGGACTGCCTCTTTGTCGCCTCTAAGGTGGAGTCTTTCGGGCGGACAATCATCGAGGCTCTGTCTGTCCGAACTCCGGTTGTCGCAGTCAAATCCGGCGGAATCCCCGAAATCATCAGTCATGGGGAAAATGGCTATCTCTTGGAATCCAGAGAGCCTGAGGAGTTGAAGAAGGCTATCTGTACATTTATCCGGGAGAGGGAGGCGTTCGATAGGGCTGCAAACAGGGGAGAGGCAATGGTTGTGGAGAGGTTTTCTCTAAAAAATCAAAAGAAGCTGCTGGAAAGTGTTCTGGAGGAGTGTTTTGACTAAACCGAAGAGCTCGGTCGAACTTTCCGTCCTTCTCGTGAACTATAACGACCGAAAAAACCTAGGTCAATGTCTGTCGTCCGTCCGGGAGAATATCTCCGGAACTTCCTACGAGATAATCGTAGTCGATAACAACTCATCGGATGGGAGTCAGAAATTCATCCGCGAACAGTTCTCTGATGTCCGGCTGATATGCAACAGTCACAACGCCGGCTTTGCCGCTGCCAACAATCTGGGGATTCGAGAGTGCAGAGGGGATTATCTTCTATTGCTGAACACCGATACCGTGGTTATGCCTCAAGCCGTGGAGATAATGCTGAATGCGATGAAATCCGACCAGTCGCTCGGTGCCGTGGGACCCGCTCTTCTCACAGAGAGGAACGGATTCCAAGTGTCCTTCGGACGAAAAGTCAGCTTTTTCCGAGAACTGCTCCAGAAGGCTGTCCTCAATGCCTTCTTTAAAATCCGGTTGAAAACAGACCACAGGGTGCGCCAAGTGGGATGGTTGAGCGCCGCATGTTTCTGCGTCAGGGCCCGGATCATGAAGGAAGTCGGTTGTTTCGATGAAAACTTTTTTCTATATTTTGAGGATATCGATCTCTGTGCCAGAATCAAAAGCAAGGGCTATAACCTTCTCTTTCATCCCAAGGCCAGAGTCCTTCATTTGGGCGGAGCTACCACTGCAGGGAATCGACTTTTGAACCGGTATCACTATAGAAAGAGTCAACTCTATTTCTATTGGAAGCACAATTCCAAAACCGATCTTTTCCTCCTCCGGACATACCTCTGGGTCAATTTTCGACTGGTTCTCGGATGGGGGAATCTCATCCAATCGCCGGACAGGGAGGAAAGAAGGAAGTTCATCCGTTTACTGAAAGAAACATGAAAACGAAAAATGTATTGGAGCTGATCGATAGGCCTTTTTTGGGCGGAGGGCAGATCAACCTTCTTTCATTGGCCGAGGGTCTGGACCCAAAGCTCTTCACCGTATCCGTCTGTACGGGAGAAAAAGGCCCCCTGGTCGATGCTCTAAAGCGGCAGGGAATACCGCATTTTCCAGTTTTTTTCAGCAAGCGCTTTCGTCAAAAAACCGTCAGTGACCTTGTCTCCCTCATACAGCGGCATCGATTCGACGTCCTTCATACACACGGGGGTGTGGCCGGCCTCTATGGACGTTTGGCGGTGCGGAGAAGCGGACTCTCTCCGGTCGTTGTGCACACGCTTCACGGAATCCACTACCTCCATTACCGGAATTTTGTGTTGAAGCATCTTTTCATTCTCCAAGAAAAATATTTATCACGGTTTACGGATGCCGTGATTTTTGTCTGCGATGCTGATAGAGATAAAGGAAGACAATGGAGGTTGGTGCCCGAAGACAGACAAGTCGTTGTCAAGAACGGACTCGACTTTTCCCTTTACGAATCGGAGGCACGGAAAGATCCGGATGGGATGCTCATGGATAGAGACGCATCAAACCCGATAGTGGGGACTATCGCCCGGCTTCACCGTCAAAAAGGAATATCTTATCTCTTGAAAGCTGCAGCAATCATTCGAAACGATTTCCCCGATCTCAAAGTGCGGATTGTCGGCGGAGGGCCTCTGAGATCGCGGCTGGAACGTCTCGCCCGGAGTTTGGGACTTTACGAAACTGTGTTTTTTTTAGGAGAGAGAAAGGATGTTCCTAGTCTTCTCTCTCGTTTCGATGTCTTTGTTCTCCCGTCCCTTTGGGAAGGATTGCCCTATTCGGTCCTCGAGGCTGCTGCGTTGGGAAAACCCGTAGTCGCCACCGATGTCGATGGTGTTAGGGAGTTGATCAGACATGATGAAACAGGCCTCCTTGTCCCGCCCGGGAAGACGGGTGCGATGGCTGATGCTGTGAAGCGCCTGCTCGACGACAGGCAGTATGCCTTGCAACTAGGACGAAATTTGAGGGACGACATCCGGAGCCGATTCACCCTTGATCGAATGGTCTCGCAAGTTCAAGATCTTTACATCAGGCTCTTGGAAAGAGCCCCTCCCGGACAGGTTTGACAAAAAAAGGCGCCCTTCTTATAATCATCCTCAATGGAGACTCCCAAGGTTGCCCTGGTCCACGACTGGCTCACCGGACAGAGAGGTGGGGAAAAGGTCCTTGAGGTCTTTGCCGAGATATTTCCCACTGCACCCATATACACTCTCTTCCATTTCCAGGGAAGTCAAGCAGCGGATATCGAAAAGCGTCTTATCCATACCAGTTTCATCCAGAGGCTGCCTCTGTTGAAAAAGAGGTACAGATTCTATTTGCCGCTGTTTCCGCTGGCGGTTGAGCTTTTCGATTTTCAAGAATACGATATGATCGTCTCAACGTCACACTGTGCAGCCAAGGGAGCGATTCCCAACCCGGATGCTCTTCATATCTGTTATGTCCACTCTCCGATGCGCTATGCCTGGAATCAATATTTTTCCTATTTTGCTCCAGATAAGCTTGGGTTCTTTGCAAGGCGCGTCATTCCTCCCGTCATGCACAGACTTCGTATTTGGGATGAATCGTCATCGCACAGGGTCGATCATTTCGTCGCCAATTCCAGGTCTGTCGCCGCAAGGATACAGAAATACTACCGACGAGCTGCCGATGTCATCCACCCTCCTGTAGATACGGATCTATTTTATCCTGGGGAGAAGGTGGATGACTATTTTCTGATCGTTTCAGCACTGGTTCCCTACAAAAAAATCGACCTGGCCGTCAGGGTCTTTAATCAAAACGGCCTTCCTCTCAGGATTGTCGGCCAGGGACCGGATTATAAAGGGCTTAAGAGAATGGCGAAATCCAACATTCGATTCATGGGCGCTCTTTCTTATGAAGAACTGCGCCGGTGCTATCAGGAAGCACGGGCCCTCATCATGCCGGGGGAGGAAGACTTCGGAATCAACGCTCTGGAATCCCAGGCGTGCGGTGTCCCTGTGATTGCATACGGGCGTGGTGGAGCGACGGAGACGGTTATTCCCGAGGAGACAGGGCTGCTGTTTTCGGAGTTGAGCGTGGCCGGTCTTTTGGCCGTGCTTGACAAATTTCCGAACATCACTTTTAATAAAAAAACTATTAGAGCGAATGCTCTGAATTTTTCCAGAGATACTTTCAAGAGAAAAGCATTGTCTTTCTTCAACACAAAATGGGTTGAACACGTGAGTGAGCAATGATCAAGAGTCAGAGAAGTGGGCTTGTGTGGCTGTTCTTCCTGAGTGATATCCTCGGAATCACGATCTCTTATTTCTACTCCTATTTCTTTCGATTTTATGGATATATCATCCCTGTCGATCCTGCCAAAGGTATCCCTCCCATCCGGTACTATGTCATGATTTTTCCTCTTTTCTTGCTGATTCATGTGATCGTTTTCTACTTTCAAGGTTTTTACAAGACGCGTCTCAAAAGAACCAAGATCGATGATTTTTTCTTTATCGTCCTCAACTCCCTGATCACCATTTTCTTCGTTTTTACCGTCTTGAATTATCTCAATGCGTACAGCCGGGGCAAGGCTCCTCTTTTCAAGGTGCAATTCACGATCTCTCATGGATTCATCGCACTTTACTTTGTGGCCGTTGTTCTCGTGATCTCTTTTTTTAGGAATCAGATTTATCATCTTATGAAGCGGCGATACGCCAAAGGCTTGAATTTAAAAAGCGTTCTCATCATCGGTGCCGGAGAGATGGGCAAAGTCGTCGCTCAAAAGCTGGTTCGATATAAAGACCTGGGATTCATCGTCAAGGGATTTCTGGATGACGAGAAGAAAAAAGGGGAGAGGGTGGAGGTGGATGGGGGGATTGCTGTTCTCGGTGCCGTTTCGGAGCTCGAAGCCATTCTCGGAAAGAACGGCATCAGTGATGTCTATGTCGCGTTGGAACTCAGGAATTACCAGAAAATACTGGAGACGCTCAAAATCGTAAATAAGTATGCCGTCAACGTGAGAATTATCCCAGATCTGTTCCATTATTTGACGCTCAAGGCTAGAATCGACGATCTCGACGGATTTCCCGTTATTTCCATCGATGAGCCGACTATGAGGGGAATGGGGCTTTTCTTGAAAGGGATTATGGATCGTTTTGTGTCGGGGCTTTTTCTCCTCATTTTGGCACCCGTTCTGCTGTTGGTCGTGCTGATCATCAAGTTCACGTCTAAGGGGCCCGTATTGTATCATCAAGAGAGGGTGGGTATGGACGGGCGCAAGTTCACCATACACAAGTTCCGGACTATGGTAGTCGATGCGGAAGCATCGACCGGCCCCGTCATGTGCAGGCCTGATGATGAGCGCATAACCAAGGCCGGAAGATTCCTCAGGAAATACAGCATTGATGAGTTTCCCCAGTTGATCAACGTTCTGAAAGGGGAAATGAGCTTAGTTGGGCCGCGTCCCGAAAGGCCTGAGTTCGTCAGTGATTTCAGGGAAAAGATTCCGAAATATATGCTGCGCCACAAGGTGAAATCAGGAATCACAGGCTGGGCTCAAGTGCATGGCCTGCGGCAGGACACGCCTATCGACAAACGGTTGGACTACGATTTCTACTACATTCAGAACTGGTCCTTTGCCCTTGACTTGAAAATTTTATGGAGGACTTTGGCTAAGGGATTCATCGACAAATCCATCTGAGATGGGGGTTCACGATCCGATCTTACACCAAAGCCTTCGTTGCAGCCCACCCGGCGTAGTTCACTGCAGCCTCATGGGCCGCAGTCTCGCCTTTGCAGCAATCTCGACTCGGGAACCCCCCATCTCACACCTGGGATGTTTATAAAAAAAAGCGGCACCTTCAATCTCAAGAGCCGGATATCTTATTGCCGCCATTTTTTCCCTTGGGGCGATCCGATCTTACCGGGTTAGGTTGGGTCGGTATCGGCTCCCTCGCAGCCCTTTCGCAGATTGTTCTCCTGAGAGCGACGCAAAGGAAAGCCCGCGGAATCGATTCAACCGCGAGAAAGTGAAGAGTCGGATAAAAGGCCTTTTTTATTGAGGCGATAACCGATGATC
>JAFGNQ010000091.1 GCA_016926925.1 Candidatus Aminicenantota bacterium | reverse complement strand
CGCGACATGCTCTCCTGGAGCATGATCCTGTTTCAAGGTCAACTCCTCATTCTCATCACTCTGAGCTCCATAGCTTCCAACGAGCAGCATGAGGCAAAAAGCAGAGGCTACGACTTCCTGAGCATTTTGCCGATATTCGATAAGGAAATCGTTGCCGCCAAGTTCGCCTGTGTCTTCATCACCGTGGTCTTCATCGTGGCCTACAACTATTTCCTCCTCATTCTTTTCCCGGAGCCGGCATATCTTGCATCTTTCGGGAGGATCTTCGTCTTGTCCTGCGGCCTTGTCTGCCTTCTGCTTGCCGGACTGATGTATATCATCATCTACCGTTGGGGGCATGCAAAATTCATAAGGATCGTCTGGGTAACCGTTTTTTCCGCCATGATCCTTCCGATTCTCTTCGTAGAGCTCGTACTGCTCAAGCGAAATATCGACTTTCGGAATCTTTTCTATAAAATAACCGAGGTGGACAAGACTGCCTGGATCTTGCTCACTTTGTTGTCTGTCGCCATCTTCTTCCTTTTGATGAGGTGTGCCATTCATCTCAAGATAAAGAAAAAGGAAACCGGTTGAGAATCTCATGGAAATGAATCAATGGAAAAAAGCTCGTCTACACAGGAAAAAATATTACGGCACTAGTGCAAAAAACCAAGGAGAGGGCCAATGACTTGCATGGTTGAAATCAAAAACTTGAGAAAGGAGTACAAAGGTTTCACCCTGGAGGATATATCCCTGGACGTACCTGCCGGATCCATCGTGGGACTTATCGGGCCCAACGGCGCCGGAAAGACCACGACCATCAGGATTCTCATGGGCATGGTCAAACCGAAAAGCGGAGAGATCAAAATCTTTGGCCTCGATCACAGAGAAAATCTGAAAGAGATTAAAAACAGAGTCGGATATGTGGGAGAGGATCACCATTTCTACGGCGATAAAACCGTTGCCTGGACCGGAAAATTCGTATCCGGATTCTACCGGGAGTGGAATATAAACCTCTATCAGAGCCTTCTGACGGAATTCTCCATCAGCCGTACCAAGAAGACAAAGGAACTTTCCAAAGGTATGAAGGTCAAGCTCTCATTAGCCATTGCTTTCGGTCATAATCCCGAACTCATGGTTCTCGATGAACCGACAGCCGGATTGGATCCCATCATCCGCAGGGAGCTTCTGGAGATTCTTCGTACATTTCCCGAGAACGGAGACAAATCCGTGCTCATCTCATCTCACATCACCGACGACATCGCCAGGATTGCCGACTATGTAGCTTTTTTGGTGGAGGGAAAACTCGCGCTTTCTGAGGCTAAGGATGAGCTTCTCGCCAGATGGAAGCGCATCCACTACAAAAAAGGCGTTCTGGGTGACAGCATCATTCAAACGCTGACCCTTCGCAAAGATCATATGTTCGGGAGTTCCGGCGTCACCGATGACTTCCCCGGACTCAGAGAGGCACTATCCGAGGGGATGGCCAAAGAGGAGATCAAGGTCGAGAACGTGGACTTAGACGAAATCCTCATTTCTCTGGTCAAAGGAGAAGCTCAATGATAAAAATTATAAAAATGAACGCCTCCCAATATTATCCATTTGTATTTGGCGCTATCGGCGCCATTACTCTGTTGAGGCTGACGAGCAAGTCCGCTCTCAATCCGATGTTCGTCATCATCAGCGGGCTTTTTGTATTCATGGCTGTGATCGGCCCACTCTTTATAAACGAACAATATGAGGAAAAGAACAAAGGCTATGCCTTTCTGGATACTCTGCCTGTCTTAAACAGAGATATCGTCACCGCCAAATTTTTGCTTGTTCTCGCAGCCGATATCACTCTTGTCGCCTACATCGCTGTCCTTTTGTCCTTTGCCTCCGGTCCTGCAGAGCAAATCGTCATCGCCCGATCCTATGTATTTTTAAACGGAGTCATCTGTCTCCTCATCTGCGGCCTCAGCTACATCGGCATTATGGGAATCGGATATACCAAATTTGCACTCATCGCCATGTCCTTTCTGGTATTCTTGGGAATTCCACCCCTCCTCATTATGAGCATTCACAAGGAAAATATGGATGTATTCATCGAGAAAGTATTGAATTTCTACACCGGGCTCAACTGGCTCATTCTCCTTCCAGTTAGCATAGCCCTCTACCTGGGTTTAATGACCGTCGCGGTTGCGATCAAGGGCTATCGAAACGTTTAATTAAGGGAATATCCTGTCGCGTTATGGATCGCTATACTATTTTTTTCCTTCAATCTCGATGACGTAAGTACCGCTCTTGGGCCCCAGACCGGTGATTTCTCCACTGATGATGATTTCGTAGGTATCTCCGCGCTTAGGATCTGTGAAGAGACCGATGGCATCTTTTTTGGCAAACTCGGCGGCGAAATGGTTTCCGGCAAATGCGTATTTGACCGGGATGATCTCGTTGAGCCCGTAGGACATCCTCACTGTCTCCGGAAGTATATCCAGAAAACCATCGCCCCTTACCTGGACCGTGACGTGGCCCTTACTGTTCGTCCAGTTGGTGTTCCATTTATCGGGCTTAATCTTGACTGAAAGCTCTTCTGTATCCTCTTCGGCTTTTTTTCCTACAACGGATATGATGTCGGACAAATCAAAATTTCCGGCATCGTTCGTACCCGTGACCTGAATTTCGACCGAATCACCTCTTTGAGGATTCACCAACAGTGCTATCGCCTGCTGCTGGGAGAAAAAGGCTTTGAAAAAAGTGCCGCCGATCTCATAGTTAAAATCCGTGTGAGTTATAGTTCCATTCGGCCCGATGATGATTACCGATTCCGGATCGATCGTATCGAAACCATCGCCGCTGATTTTTGCCTGGACCTCGTGCGGGCTGTTCTCCCAATCCGTATTCCAATTTTGAGGATGGATTTCCAGAGCCAGCAGTCCTTGGGAATTTCTGTGCCTTTCCAGATGGCACCATCTGGCGGCGTTGTTGTCATTGATCTCTATTCGTGCCTGTATCTCCTCACGGGATCGCACTTGTTCCAATTCCAGCTCCGAAACGCTGCTCTTCACCTCGACTTCGATAAAGATATCCCCCAGAGGCAGGTTATTCAGACGGAAATCCCCGTTTTGATCGGGTCGTGTTTGCAGGCCGGTATTCTTCACGCCTACAATAATCTGATTGAAATCGAGGGAGTTCGATCCCGACGCGGTGATGCTGCCCGTGAGCACAGCGTCCCCGGTTTCTTGGGTCACCGCAGCCATATCCGGAGCGGCCGGACTCGAGCTTTGCCCGCAATGGTTCATAAAGACTGACAGAACGATAGCAGAGCATAGAACAAAAGTGTTGCGTCTCATAGCGCCTCCTTAGCCTCTATTACTATTGTCGCTATGGAATCCTAAATGATGAACTTTATGCTCAATAAAATACTTCAACATCAGCTGGTTGTCAACTATTTATCAACAGTCCACCTTGGATTATTCACGAGTCGAGATCGCTGCAAAGTCGAGGCAGCAGTTCATGAGGTTGTAGTAAACTACGCCGAATGGACTGCAACGAAGGCTTTGTAGTGAGATCGGCTCGCCTGTAAGGTAAAAACTGCCGTCAGTAAGAT
>JAFGNQ010000090.1 GCA_016926925.1 Candidatus Aminicenantota bacterium | reverse complement strand
CTTTTACAAAGCCTATATCTCCGGCACCGAGGAAATTCCTTATGAGGAATTCCTCCGAACTCTCGGATTGAAACTGAGGATTGAGGAGGATGCACCCCAGCCCTGGCTCGGAATAGAAGGACAAAAAACACTCGATAATCACCTCCAGGTAGAGTATGTCCGGCCGGAATCACCGGGATATGAATCCGGCATAGACGCAGGCGATATTCTTCTCGCCTTGGACGGAAGGCGCATAACCTTCGACAATTGGGACGATCTTCTCGGGCAATACGACCCTGGGAAAAACATCCGTATTACCCTCTTTCACCGGGACAGGCTATTGGAAAAGACCGTTGCACTTGGCGAAAAACGGGACATCCACTACGATCTTCAAGCAATCGACAATGCAGCTCTTTCTCAACTGAATATGCGGCAATCCCTGTTTGGAAAGAAATGAATCAAAAAATAATCTAAAATAAAAGAGGTGGCACATGAAGAATCCTATCATTAGAAATTCATTCATATTTATAGTGATCGCAATAATTCTTCCCTCCTGCTCATCAAGCCAGCAACAGGATTATCGACACAATGGCTTGGAGGTGACGGAACAAGTACGGGAATTTGTTGCTCAACACAATATCTCTGGGTCGGAGTTAAACAAGATCCACAGGATTATAGAGCTCATGCACGATAGATTTCTCTTCGTTCGGATTGATAGAAAAATGATTCAGGAGTGGATGCAAAATCCACATTCCGTTGAGGAATTCAGGACTCATCTATCCAAACAGAAGGAAGATCTTGACCTTTTGCATAAAAAAAGGGAAAAAGAGCTTCTGTCAGAGGAAGAAGTCAAAAGGCGCAAAGAACTGTTGCGATCGATCTTTTTCGCCGAACACAACCTCAGAATCTATGAAACTGTGATAAGCAAAAAGGACATTTATTCCGATGACCTGCCTTTCGTCGTCAGCGGCGCTGAGGCTGTGGAGTACGGAATCAGTGACGGCTGTACCACCGCCACGAAAACGTTTATCGTCCTTGCCAAAGCGTCTGGGTTAAATGAGCTCAGGTTCGTATGCTCGTGTAACACCGAAGATTACAACAGCGCCTGTCCCGCTGTCGGCAAACTCAGAAAGGAGGGGGTGACCATAAACGGGCATTTCTTTGCGCTGGCCAGGATCGCAGATAAATGGGCTCTGGTGAACTGCACCTACTTCGAACCCTACGCTGAGGATAACAGCCTCAAATATGAAATTTTCTTCAATCTTGACGGAGAAGAAATCACTCCGGATACGCTGCAATTCAAAACCATAAGGGTTCCCAGCTTTCAGAGGGAAGCGACCCCGCCGCCTCCAAAAGTACTTTATTTCGCAGGTGTTGGAAAAGACAGTGACGACGATATGAATATAGAAAATTACAGGGCCTTGATGAATCTTTCTGTCAGCGGAGACCGCGACAGCGGGATCTGTCGACTTAATCCCTTCCAGCTGGAGTGAACAAAGGACCAAAGACGGGAGAGAAAAATAAATGTATAAATGGAAAAAATTTCGATTATTTTTTATTCTAACGGCTCTATTATTCGGCACTGCAGCCTGGCCCTGCCAGAGCAAAGATATCACATCTTCTGGGGATGCTTTGATCGAAGGAAACCTATGGAGGAATGTGATAAACGAATATTCGGCCGAAAAAACGGCCGCACATATACGTGAGCTGAGCAAGTTCCATCGCATTTCCGGCGGAAGCCCCGGATACAAAGCAGCCGTCAAATACGTTATGGACTATATGAACTCTCTGGAAATCTTCGAAGTCGATGCCATAAAACATACTGCCGATGGGGATAAAATCCATTTGCAGTGGCGAAGCATGCCCGGTTGGGAGATAAACGAAGCGGAGCTCTGGCTGGAGAATACCGGTGAGCGGATCACTCGCTTTTCCGATGTGCCGGTCAGTGTTTTCGTTTACAGCAATGCCGCCGATGTCTCGGGTGAGGCTGTTTTCATAGGAGAGGGGATCTCGGATGAAGATTACAAAGGACTCGATGTCAGAAAGAAATTCGTCCTGGCTACAGGGGACGGCAATACTGTTCACAAGAAAGCTGTCCTTGAAAGGGGAGCTCTGGGAGTCATTGTCGGGCCTCCCGCAAACAACACAGATTGGTTCTGTTATCCCAACCTCATTCCCCTCCACAGGCTCAGAAGTAACAAAACCCTGAGAAAAAAAACCACCTTTGGATTCTCACTTTCCAGAATCCAGTTTCAAAAGCTCCTCGGATATTTAGAGAGGGGTGAAGCACTCAAACTGCACGCCAAGGTCGACGCACGTCAGTTCGACACGGAAACGGAAACAGTTACTGCTGTTCTCAGAGGAAGTCAGTTCCCGGAGAAAGAGATCATCTTCTCAGCTCACTTGGATCACTACAGTCCGGGAGCCAATGACAACAACAGCGGCTCCGCCTCTCTTCTTGAAATAGCCAGGACAATGAAGGCCCTGATCGAACAGGGTATTATATCGAGGCCGAAAAGATCAATCCGGTTTCTATGGGTAGGAGAAATGCACGGCTTTGCCGGATACTTGGCTGAAGACGAGACAATCGGAGAAAGAGGAATTGCCGGAATGAACCTGGATATGGTCGGTGAAGATCTCTTTAAGACCTGTTCCGTTTTGACGCTTGTCCGTACTCCTTTTTCCAATCCCAGCTTCATCGCGGACCTAATAGAGTATCTGATCGAACGTGTCGATGGTCTGCAGTTTTTGACGCCAACGGGATCGAGACAAAGACTAAACTACCGGGTCTCGAATTTTAAAGGAGGGAGCGACCATTTCATGTTGAGCGATCCGACTATAGGCATTCCGACCGTCAACATAGGACATGATAATGACATCTTCCACCATACACATATGGACGATCTGGACAAAATCGATACTACGGAACTGAAGAGAGTTGGCATCATCTCCACAGCCGCCTGCGTATATCTAGCCGACGCCCGGGAGGCAAACGCCTTAAGGTTGGCCACAAAAGTTGCGGCTCAGAGTTTAAAGAGAATGGCCGATCGATCCCAGCGGAATTTGAGTGCTCTTTACGCTGCAGCCACAAACACAAAACATCAATCCCGGATTGCGAAGATCCTCGAAGAGTCAAAGATCTTTTCAGATCTCCAAACCGGGGTGGAAATCAAAGCCATTCGATCCATAGAAAAATTAGTTTCTTCTCCGAGGCTGCGGAAACTCACGCATTTTTTAGAAGAAGAGCTGATCATGTCTTCCGAAGCCGAGAAAAAAAAGCTTGAATACATCTTCCACGATATCTGCAAAACACAGAATATCAAACCGGAACCCTTCACCCTTTCCGCGGAGGAGAAAAAGATGAGAGAGATCATTCCCGAGCGGCTTTTCCGCGGCCCGATTTCCCAGTACTACTTCGAAGATCTTATGGGGGAGGAAATCGAATGGTACGAAGACTATGGGAGAAAAGACAGGAATTGGTCAAACAGAAGAACCGAGATCTTGAATTTCATGGAAGGACAAAGAACTCTTCTCGATATCTACTACGCTGTCAGTACAGAATATGGAAGAAGCGATCCGTCTTTTTACCTGAAGTTTATCGAAGATCTTAAAAAGCACGGTCTTGTCGCCTATAAAAACTGAAAACCACGCCTGGAAAGGAAGAAAAATGAAGCAAATCAAAATCACAAAAATTGAAGCAACGCCGATCACTATTCCCTTTCATACGCCAGTGGTGCTCTCCTTCGGCATCGTGGACAAACGCAGTTATGTTGTCCTTAAAATATATACGGATCAAGGCATAGTCGGTATAGGCGAAGCAGCCCCACTGCCGATTTACTCGGAAGAGAGCGTCGAGAGTGTCAAGTATACCATCGACAGCTACCTCAGCCCTGCTGTTACCGGGATGGATGTTTTCGATCTTGAGCGGATCCTTATGCGTTTCAATCAGGTGATAAAAGGGAATCCTGTCGCCAAAGCAGGCATGGAGTATGCCCTCTGGGATATCATGGGCAAGGCTTTGGAAGTTCCCTTATATCAACTATTTGGGGGGCTTTATCGTGATGAAGTTCCTCTTCCCATTCACTCGATCGGAATCGGAAAAACCGAGGATATCGTTAAGCAGGCTGCCGCCAATGCAGAAGCGGGAATGAAGCTGATAAAGATGAAGATCGGGCTGGATCCCCATCAGGATATTCAAAACGTTCGAGGCGTCAGAAAAGCCATCGGTGGGGATATCGGCCTCTATGTCGATGCCAACCAGGGTTACTCTAAAACTGTGGCTTTGAAAACCCTTCGTCAGCTCGAAGAGTTCGATCTCCTGCGCATCGAACAGCCGATATCCAAACACGATATCGATGGTATGGCCGAGATCTGTCGGGCAATCGATACCCCTATCATGGCCGACGAAGCCGTGGGAAATGTCTATGAAGTCTTCAACCTGATCAGGTTCAAGGCGGCAGATATCATCAATATCAAATCGGTCATGCACGGTCTTTCGGAATGCCGGCGTATCGCCACGGTCTGTCAGGCTGCGGGAATCCACTGTTATAGAGGGGCCATGGCCTCCCTTGGTATCTGTGATGCGGCTGAAGTCCACCTCGTAGCTTCCACTCCGAATATTATCTTTCCAGAAGATCCAGGGTACAACAGACCGGAAGAACTGGTAGACACCGTTATCAAGACAAGATTGGAACCTGTCAAGGGAATGCTCAAGGTGCCGCACACACCGGGGCTCGGGGTGGAGTTGGATGAAAATAAACTCCAGAAATTCAAGATAGATATCTGAATTGCCGGCCAAAGTCAGTAATGTCAACGAAGTAGTTGAGAAGCTGCTGGATCGGAAGAAGAACATGAAGGAACAAATGTCAAATCAGTGGACTCAGCCAGATTCCGGACAAGGAGGAGTAATATTGAAGAGAAGGTGGTTCGTTAAAAAATCTCTGTTTGCGGGTGCCGGGTTCTTTCTGTCCCAAAGGTCCTTGCTACCGCCCTTACGGGTATGGGCTGATAAAAAAAAGAAGCAAGCTGAAAGCCCTATCATGGTTAAAATCCTGGGAACGGCTCAGGACGGTGGTTTTCCACAAATGGCCTGTTATTGCGACAACTGCCGTGCCGCCAGGGAAAATCCGAAACTGGCACGAAAAGTCGTTTCCTTAGGGGTGTTGAATCACAAATCCGGCAAATCCTTTATGATCGAAGCCACTCCGGACGCAGCCCGGCAGGTCGAAATGATCCAGGCTGTTGACTCGAAATTTCGAAAAACACAGGGAAATCCCATTGATGGAATACTCCTCACCCATGCCGATATCGGTCATTATGCCGGCCTGGTCCAATTCCGGCCGGAAGTGACAGCTGTCCGAGACCTTCCCGTTTTCTGTACAAAAAACATGGCTGGATTTCTAAGCGAAAACGAGCCTTGGCGGTTCATGGTCCAACGCAACATTATCACGCTGAGGCCGGTGGAATTCGAGCAGTCCGTCCTGCTGGATGACGAAATTTCGGTTCGAGCGATAAAGATTCCTCACGATAAGCACTCCGACATGGCCGGATTCTTTATCCGTGGGCCGAATAAAACCCTGCTTTTTATCCCTGACATCGATCAATGGGAAGATCGTTTTCTGGATATCGTCGCCTCCGCTGATTATGCTCTTGTGGACGGGACTTTTTACTCAGAGAGGCGAGGATCTAAAATACATCCTCTCATCACGGAAAGCATGGCTTTTTTTAAGGACATCGCGACAACAAAAAAAACCGATATTACCTTTATTCATTTCAACCATAGCTCGAAACTTTTAAGCCAAGACACATCCATCAGAAAAGCTATCGAAGCCAAAGGCTTTCATGTGGCTGACGATGGCGATGAGCTGTGGCTGTAAAAAATCAGGCCGGTTTATTCTCTGAGGTCCCTGTAAATCTGCAGATAGGTGGTCGCTTTTGCCGTAGTATCGCTGATGGCGATGGAAATTGCATATCTTCCCGGATCAAGATGCAGTTCCGTAATGTAGGGGTAATTCCGCGTCCGTGCTTTTTCATAGTCCTCTTCGGGTATTCGAATCTCCTGATTCAGTTCATAGGGATCGGACCAGAAATTCTTTGAGTCCAGAAAAGCCACATAAACTTTTATTTTTCCGACATATTCCCTTTGCTGGGGCAGCAGGGCAATGTTTTTGAAGGGGATGAGAAGTTTGAGCTCCAGCTTAATTTTGCCGTTGGGAAGTTTCTCGTCATGCTGGTCCAGAATTTGTACCGCTAAAGGATTTTCCCGATAAGGAATGAAAAGTCTGGCCAAGACATTCTCGCTGATCCTTTCCTCGGGAGATGATTTCACATACCCTTTACGGATTCGCAGGTTGTAGTCCTTATCAACACCGACTAGTTTGAGGGAGACTGAATGATACCGGCCATCGGGTCTGTGAGGAGACCTGTATCCCAGGGAATAGTAATAGTTGAGATCGTTCTCAATCGTTTTAAGCCCCGAATCAATATTACCGCTGGATAAGACTGCATTCCCTCCCGTCTGTTCAGCCATCATGTTGAATGCTTGATATTTATAGGCAGGATTCGTTTTATACAGACTGGCACCAGCGGAGCGATTAATCCAGCTCTTATCCCTGTCTGCAGAATCGAATCCTGATTCAAACGCTTCAGCATTAATGGGGTATATCGAGATTTCGTTGGCATTGCTTCGGGCAGTCAACTCCTTGAAGGTTTGAGTCGCATCATAATTCATGGCCTCAGAGCGGGCGTTTCCAAAAGGATAGGCCTGTTCAATGAAGGCGAAAATTTCCTCTCCCGGATTTATGGTCAATCCATCACAAATGTAAAGCAAAACTTTCCGTCCCTTTATGCCGCTGAGATAACTCATGAAAGCATCAAGGGATTTGACTGCGTAGCTTAGAGTGTGCATCTCTTCTTCGACAAAACTCCGGGCAAAAGACATGGACTGCCGATACTTCTCAAAATCATCCGCCGAACCGGAATCCGTGGCGATCCGGTTCAGCTCCCGGCTCAGGTCTTCTCTGGTTCTCATCCTGGAAAGAATTTCTCCGCTTCTGCTTTTGACTTCATTTAGGCCGCGAATAAGAGCATCCGGACTGGGTGTAAAATCTTTAATGATTTCAGGCCTGCGATCCAGAAAAACAACCATGCCCTGGTTTCCTTTGCCCTCCCCGAAATTTTGGCGGATGAAATGCTCTAGCTTTCCAGTGACCCAGTTTCTGTTTATGGGATGGAGATGCCAGTTGTCGAAGAAAAATATGATTCTGTTCTCACTTTTGGTTGTATTCATTTCCTGGATTCGTGGTTCATCTTCGTCTCTTGGATTCTCAGCATCCGAGGCCAATCCGAATACGTTGGCGCTTTTAACCTCATAAAAATTGGTCAGGTTTTGGAGAAGTCCGTCCTCGTAGAGCTCAAAATTCTCAGGCCGAAGTCCGGTTACTCTGTTCCCGTTGCTGTCCATAACGATGACGTCCACATTGGTGATCGTCAATTCAACCTCATAGGCTGGCTGTGGAATATTTTCTTCTTGCTTTTTTTGGGTGTAGCCTGAATCGAGAGCATCTTTTGAACTTCCAGCCAGCGGCCAGAAAAGAAAGACAGTGAAAAGGCAAAGAATGCTTCTTTTAAATATTATCGTCATGAGAGTTCAAGTCTATAGCAAAAAGAATTTTTCCTCAAGAAATTGAATATCTCAGTGTCCTCTTCTCTGATCAAAGATCATCTGGAGCAGTAACGCCATAGTTTTCGAACGTATAGGTGTCAGACAGCGCCATTTGGAGTTTATCCTTTAATCTCAAGATAACCTTGGTGTAAAATGCCATGCCATTCTGAAATACTCCATCCGTGTTTCTGTGGATCCCCCAATAAGGCTCAAGTCCGGGATCTGAATAGACCTCGATATTCTCTACCATATCGAGATTATCAATCTGAGTCCGCAACTCAGCTGCCCAGGAGGCAAAAGAGATCCCGACCTGGAGTTTCTTGGCGGCACTTTGATAGAATTGCAGAAATTCTTTAAGTTTGACAGCAAATTCCTGAGGTGCGTCCGTAGTAATCAGCGTTCGTCCTAACCTGGCCCAGTGGCCTTGATATTCTACACTGATTTCCACCGAGCACATCGTCTCGAAAGGATCCGATGTGGGAAGAGAAAGGCCTAAAGGCGAAAAATCCGGCTGAATGAGACACAAGACATCTTCGGCCCCATTCTTCCGGGCAATGAGTTCAACTTCTGACGCAAGATCATATCCTGTGATTCCACGCTGGAATGCCTTTTTAACTTTTTCAAAACTCATTCCCGCAATGTGTGCGGCTTCTTTGATGAAATGCAATTCTACTTTTGATTTTATCATCCGGATTTTTTCAAAATCCTCTGTAAGATCCACGAAATCACGGGAAGCTCCGTCTTGAAGACGGGAATATATCGGATAGGGAAAAGACCGGTTATCTATAATCCCGATCTTTTTCCCGGCCAGGTTAACGGCCTTCAAGAATTTGACACATTCCCCGCCGATGTCATCCGCACAGATAATATCTTTCACCCAGGTGATGGTGTTGAACCAGGGAATGTTACGGTAGGCATGGGTTGTGAACAGTCTCGGGGACTCAGATAACGGAAGAACAAAAAGTCCTGTATCCGCATACGGGAAAAAATTCGTCAGGTAGGTGAGGTTGTTCGACTGACAGGCATCACCGTAAATGGCAACGGCATCCACTCCTCTAAATTTCATGATTGATTTAGTTTTTTGAATCCTCGATTCGAATTCTTTTTCGGGCACTTCGTTTCTGTTCCACTGTATCAATCCTCGTTTCATGATTTAATCGCCTTTAAATATTTCTATATGGAAATCAATGTCCGCTCTGAACCGTTCAGACGCTTCCCTCCATTTCCGGTAATCAAAACCGGATCGCCGAGCACAATGTATCCGGAGAGAGGGAGGTATGTATTGGGATGAATCATAACCACCATTCCTTCTTGAAGCAGGTAATCATTTCCTTCAGCAATCAAAGGCTCTTCATCGATATAGAGGCCTATTCCATGACCGCGGCCCCGTGTATATTTCTCCGAGACAAATTCGGCATAGCCTTCTTCCCTGAAGACATCATTCTGAACTTTGGCCAGGTCTGAGGCCGTCATTCCCGGTTGGACCTCATCGATTCCCCGTTGCTGAGCTTTGAACATGATGTCATGAGCTTTTTGCCTTTCCTTTGAAATCTCCCCCACCACAACCGTCCTACATACCTGGGCATAATATCCATCGAATTGCGGAGATATTTCTGTTAAGAAAAGATCACCCTGATTTATTGTCTTATTCGTCGCCGGATGCATGGCCCGAGATTCGCCTTGACTCGAGGCCAATAATTGAAAATTGTCCTCACCGCAGGATTGGCGGATCTTGTATTCTGTTATGGCAATAACCTCGTATTCCCGCATTCCGGGCTTCATGTTTTCGATAAGATAGGCAAAGGCAGCATCGGCAATTTGTGCGGCTTTTGCTATTTTTTGAATCTCAGATTCCGATTTGATTACTCTCAAACGATGGACCAGAGCTGTTGCGTCGATGGGCTCGACCTGAGGCAGAGCGCTCCTCAGTTCCATTATCAAATCCGTGGGGACATATTCCCAGCCGACTATGCCCAACCTGCCGGTGATTTCGAGCTTTTTCAAAGTTGATATAGCTTTGCTGACATCTCCATCATAAGAGACAATCTCGTCTATCCATGCCATTTCCTTTGCTCGGGTTTCCTCAGTGTCGATAGGAGTTAGCAAAACGCTTTTATTGGAAGAAGTGAACAAAGCCGCAGCTCCCGGTTCTAAAGGATTGAAATTCGTCAGGTAACGGAGATTTTCTTTCCTCAGCATGCTGGCATAAACCAATACTGCTTCTAATTTCTTCTCCGCCATACTCTGAAAGAGCATGAGCTTTCTTGATTTGAATTCATCTTTCATCCTTGCCTCATTCATAAAGACCTGATGATTACAGTGAAAAAAAGCATAACTATTAGCGACAAAACTCCTCTGCCAACTGAGGAATCAAGCCTCCTTTTTCTATACGTTCGATTAAAAACTTGGGCATGGGAATTGTCGATAGCTTCTCTCCGCTTTTGACAATTTCCACTTCCCCCTTAACCAAGTCTACTATGGCTTCATCTCCCAGGGACAGCTTTTCCGATATCCCTTGGCACTCGACAATGGGCAGTCCTATGTTGATTGCATTGCGGTAGAATATTCGAGCAAAAAATTCAGCCAATACCAGTTTGACTCCAGCAGCTTTAAGGGCCACAGGTGCCCATTCCCGGCTCGACGAGCATCCGAAATTTTTACCAGCGACCAGAATTCCCCCGGGTCTCATTTTATTGACGAAATCCGGATCTATGCCTTTGCAAGCGATCTTTCCCAACTCTTCGGGTTCGGAGGACGTCACATAAGCCGAAGCCGTTATCATCTCCGTTGCAATATTATCGCCCAGTTTAGCCAAAACCTTATCATGTATGACCATAGTTTTCTTCCTTGCTTGTTATGTGAGATCCATTTCCCGTGGATCGACGATCTTCCCCTGAACAGCAGAGGCAGCGACAGTGGCTGCCGAACCCAGATAAATTTGGCTTTCAGGATGGCCCATTCGACCCTGATTGTTCCTGGAAGAGGTACTTAGGCACACTTCTCCATTACCGAGAACACCCATTCCGCCTCCTCCGCAGGCACCGCAGTTGGGGTTTGTAATCATTGCCCCTGCATCGATAAAGGTTTCGATAAGACCCTCTCTGAGAGCCTCCTTCAGGATCCGGTTTGAGGCCGGCGTAATGACCAGCATGACATCGGGGTGAACTTTATATTTTCTTAAAAACCGTACAGCGGCCCTTAAATCCTCCATTCGCCCACCCGTGCAGGTGCCTATAAAGGCCTGATCGATCTTGACTTCTCTGATCTCACGGGCATTTTTTACATTGTCCATGCTGTGAGGACAGGCGACTTGGGGTTCAAGGTCCGAGACATCAAGATCGAAAACCTTGGTGTAAGAAGCATCGGCGTCGCTCTTCAATTCCTCCTCCGGAAGTGCCACTCTACCTTTCAGATAGGTATAAGTCTTATCGTCAGGGTTGATGATGCCGTTCTTTGCTCCGGCATCCACAACCATATTGCAGAGAGCCATCCTTCCGTCGATACTCAATTCATCGATGGCCGATCCGGTAAACTCCATGGTTTTGTAAGTAGCGCCGTCAATGCCCAAAATGCCAAAAATTTTCAGAATCAGATCCTTGCCGAAAATCATCTCGGGTAACGGGCCGGTGAGAACAAACTTCATAGCCTCAGGCACCCTGAACCAGAGTGATCCTTTGGCAAAAAGCCAGGCCATTTCCGTGGAACCGATGGCCGTTGCAAAGGCTCCGAACGCTCCCTGCGTCACGGTGTGAGAATCAGCCCCGACGATGACGGAGCCCGGCCTGACAAATCCTTCCTCCGGCATGATTTGATGACATATACCTTTGCCCATGTAGTAATTCTTTATTTCATGCTTGCGTACAAAGTTTCGTGTTTTCAATATGCAGTCTGCAGAATAGATATTGCTCGGGGGAACGGCATGGTCTCCGACAACGATAATTTTGTCTTTATCCCATATACGCAGGTTTAACTTTTCGAAATTATCAAAAAAGCCGGGTCCTGCTTTCTCATGGCTTAAAGCCATATCCACTTTGGCCTCAATGATATCACCAGGCTTAACGGATGCTCTGCCAGCCGCCTTTGCCAGGATTTTTTCAGTTATGTTCATCCATTTCACTCCATCTATTTATGGATACTCATGATCAATTCATGATTCGCATTCCGAAAGCTATTTGTCTCGAAAAGACAGAAAGATCCCTCCATTCATTAAAATTTCATACAGCAGTTCATGCAGCGGTTCAATGGGGATTTCACCACCTGAAGTGGCATTGCACACACGAGAATGCTCAAGGTCAATCTCAAGAACATTCCCCTGCGCTACAAGTGCTGCTGCTTTCTTGCTGACGAGGACCGGAAGTCCAATCGCGATAGAATTACGAAAAAAAGTTCTGGAGAAACTTTTGGCGATCACGGCCCCTATCTTGAGGTGCTTCAACGCCTGAGGGGCAATCTCTCTGGCCGAACCGCAGCCGAAATTTTCCTCCGCTACGAGAATATCATTTTCCCTGACCTGGCCTGCAAAATTCGGATTGACAGGTTCGAGACAATGAAGAATCATCTCTTCCATGGGAAGGTTTTCGTATTTTCCTGGAGTGATGACATCCGTGTTGATGTTGTCACCGAATTTCCAAACCTTCCCTCTAAATTTTTCCTTCATTTGTCCTCATTTTTTTAGAGATTTCTGGGATCGGTGATTTTTCCTCGAATTGCGGAGGCAGCTACGGTAGCTGGAGAGGCCAAGAAAATTTCCGCATCGTAGCTTCCCATCCGTCCCTGGAAATTTCTGTTGGATGTCGAGATGCATCTTTCTCCAGCAGCCAATATCCCAGTATGCAATCCCATACAAGGCCCGCATCCCACATTGGCGACAATCGCACCGGACTGGATCAATGTTTCGATGATCCCTTCCCGCAGGGCGTGCAGATAAATCTCCCAGGAGGCCGGAATCACCAAAAAACGCGTGAATTGGTCGACTCTCCTTCCTTTCACGATTTCCGCTGCAATCCTCAAATCTTCCAACCTCCCGTTGCTGCAGGTCCCGAGAAACGCCTGATCTATCGGAACATCCTCGCATGAGGATACGGCTCGAACGTTCTCCACTGAATGCGGCAGGGCTAATTGAGGTTCCAGAAGCGTTATGTCTATCGGATAAACAGCTTCGTATTCCGCATCCGGCTCCGCCCGGAACGCATAAACATTATCCACTCCGTGTTCTGAGAGATAGCGAACTGTTTTTTCATCTGCCTCAAAAAAGCCAAACTTTGCACCCACCTCTATAGACATGTTGCTGATAGCCATTCGGCCATCCATGGATAAGCTTTCTGCACCGTCGCCCGAGAATTCGAGAGACCTATAATTTCCGATATTCATGCCATAGCGGCCGGCAATATGGAGAATGATATCCTTGGACATCACCCTCTCCCGCAGTTTGCCTTTTAACTCAAACTTGATAGTTGATGGCACTTTGAACCAGATTTTGCCTCTGGCGAATATAAAGGCAATTTCCGTAAAGCCAAAACTTGTACTGGCTGCCGCGAAGGCTCCATAGGTAATGACATGGGAATCGATTCCGGCTATCAATATTCCCGGCCGGATAAAACCTTTTTCAGCCGCAATTTGGTTGGCGATGCCGGTATTCTCGCCGTAGTAATGCTCGATATCCAGTTCCCTCACAATCTCCCGCATGTGCTTAAGTCGGGCCGCTACCCGTTCGTTTTGCGGCGGAACATTATGATCGAGAGAAGAGAATATCTTCGAACTGTCCCAGACCTTTTTTTTCTCCCTCTGTAAAATATTATAAACCGAGTCCAAGCCGTCATGGGTTATGACCAAATCAAGGTTTGCAGTCACAAAATCTCCAGCTCTTGCTTTTATTCCAGAAGCCCTGGAGAGGATTCTTTCTGCTATCGTCAGACCCAAGAAAATACTCCGTTGAAGATTTGATTATTTTTTTGTATAATGTATTTTATATACAATACAGTTTTATATGAATCAAGGAATCGT